>JANXQZ010000228.1 GCA_025353235.1 Bryobacterales bacterium | reverse complement strand
TCGCTGAAGGTGCCGTCATGGTTGTTCTTGTAGAGGGCCGAAGAGGTTGAGTCGTTGGCGACATAGATGTCGGGCCAACCGTCGTTGTCGAAATCCGCCACCAGGACTCCCAGGCCATAGGTGCCTGGAGTCTTGAGAATGCCTGCCTTCTCCGACACGTCCGCGAACGTCCCATCGCCGTTGTTGTGGAATAGAATATTCTTGCCGCCCTGCAACCCTGGAGGGCCGCAGGCGACCATAATCCCGTGATAGAGGCACGGGCCCGACTCGGGCAGCGGCGCTGTCTTAGGATCGAAGTCGATGTAGTTTGCGATGAACAAATCGAGGTTTCCATCCTTGTCGTAATCGAGGAAGGCGCAACCCGTGTTCCAGCGTTTGAAATCGGTCCTGGTGGTGGTGGTTACGCCAGCAGCCACCGCCACGTCGGTGAAGGTCCCGTTCCCGTTGTTGCGATAGAGAGCGCAGTCGCCCCAGTAGGTGATGAACAAATCTTCGTAGCCATCGTTGTTGTAGTCTCCGGTGCAGACGCCTTGTCCCCAGCCGGTCCGGGTTAGGCCTGCTTTGTCCGTAATATCGGTGAATGTGCCGTCTCGATTGTTCTTATAGAGGCGGTTGGTGGGTGCCTCGCCTTTGGCGTATTTTGCATCGAAACGAGTGCCGTTGACCAGGAAGATATCAAGCCAACCATCATTGTCGAAGTCGAAGAAAGCGGCTCCGCAGCCGGTGGTTTCGAGGAGAAACTTGTTCTTGCTTTCGGCTCCAAAAATGGTCTTGGACCGCAACCCGGCCTCGCGGGCCACGTTGATGAATTTCACTCCCAGCGGAAGGCCCTGCACGAGTTGATCGAAGGAGAAAACCGCAGCCGTGCGGCAAAGAGAGCCTATGAAACCGCGCCGGGATCGCATGCGATGCTAGCTTCATTCTAACGTGCGATTTATTGCCATCCCCTAGAATCAAGACGCGCTAGGAACGCACGATTTGATAGCGCCTATGCTGCTTTGTGCTACTATCCACTAATTTCTAACGCCTCGTGGAAACAGCGAGGTTTGCCGCCAATGTAGGGCAGATTGTCAATCTGCAGCCGATTGTTAATCGGCTCTCCACGTTGCTGTCTACACCGTTTGCGGCTTGCCGCTATGTGGGGCACAATCCTGGCTGCAGCCGCCTTACCCCCATAGCCGTGCCATACTAAAGCTGTTCCATGCCGTTCCAGATTTACGAGACGGAGTCACGGAGCATTCTCAGCGCTACCAGCGGATTCATCGCCCAAGCCGGGTTCAGCCACTCTCTAACTCCCGCTCGCAATTGCACCTTCGGTTGCAGCTACTGTTACGTGCCAACCCTGGGAATCTACGGCGGACTCAAGCCGGACGACTGGTTGCATTGGGGCCAGTTCACTACTTTCAAATCGAACGCCGCCACTCTCCTGCGCGGCGCGCTGCGTCCCGATCAGGTAATTTATTGTTCGCCTTTGGTGGATCCTTATCAGCCCGCCGAAGCGGACGCGCAACTCATGCCGGCTATCCTGGACACGTTGCTGGAGAGGCCACCGCGAGTGTTTGTGATTCAGACGCGCGGGCCGTTAATCGTTCGCGATCTCGCCCGTTTGCGCGATTTTTCAAAACGAACCCAATTGCGGGTCAGCTTCTCCCTGACCACGAACCGCGAGGACGTTCGCCGAATGTACGAGCCCCATTGTGCGCCGCTGGCGGATCGGTTGGCTGCTATCCAGGCCCTCCGCGAGGCGGGCATCGCCACGTTTGCCACGCTCGCGCCCATTCTGCCCTGCGATCCCGAAGAACTCGCGGCCATCGCGCTGCAGGCGACCGACAAAGACATCATCGCGGATCCGCTGCACGTTCGCGCGGTAAAGAAGCACGGCGCAACCACGCGCGACGCGGCCGTCAAAATCAGCGTCAAACATGATTTTTCCGAATGGCTGGATCCAACATTTCAAGCCCATGTTCTGGCGCGCATGGCAGCGTTTGTGAACCGAGCGGGGCGGCAATTCGCCGCAGGAACGGAGGGCTTTGGATGGCTGGCGAAATAAGCGCGGAGGCGGTACTCGACCGTCTGAAGATCGAGCGGCTCAACCCCGGTGCCTACGGGCGTGAATGGACCGGAGAGCTTGACGGAGCTGAACACGAATCGCGGAACCCTGCCAACGGCAATTTGCTTGGCCGTGTCCATCTCGCATCGGAACAGGACTATGAGACCGTGATGAGCCACGCAGTGGAAACTTTCCCGCGCTGGCGCATGCTTCCCGCACCCGTGCGCGGCCAAATTGTTCGCGAGATCGGCGACGAACTGCGGAAGTATAAGGACGATCTCGGAACCCTGGTAACGCTGGAAACCGGCAAGATCTTAGCGGAGGGGCGCGGCGAAGTTCAAGAGATGATCGACATAGCCGACTTCGCCGTCGGCCTGTCCCGCCAGCTTTACGGGCTCGCGATGCACAGCGAGCGTCCCATGCATCGCATGTACGAGCAGTGGCACCCTCTCGGGATCGTGGGCATCATTTCGGCGTTCAACTTCCCAGTAGCCGTATGGTCGTGGAACGCCTTGCTGGCGGCGGTTTGCGGCGATTGCATCTTGTGGAAGCCATCGCTGAAAACACCCCTCACCGCCATTGCGATCCAAAAGATCTGTGACCGGATTCTCGGTCGGCACGGATGGCAAGGCGTTTTCAATCTGGTGATCGGCGAGGATGCCACCGTGGGAACCAGGCTGCTCAATGACCAGCGCATTCCGCTCGTCAGCGCCACCGGATCCACTCGCATGGGCCGTATAGTTGCGGAAACGGTAGGCCGCCGTT
>JANXQZ010000206.1 GCA_025353235.1 Bryobacterales bacterium | reverse complement strand
GCGCGGTACCGGATCAGCGCAGCTATTCTGCGTTCAGCACGATATGGCCAATTCCACCCTTTACCTCCAGCTTTATCGTCACCTTCGGATTATTCTCGTACGCATCATTCACATACTGGTCGCCCTTTTTGCGCAGGCCATGAACATCCACCGATCCGATACCCCCTTTGGCATCGGCAACAATTCCAACATCCTTCGGAAGTTCGACGGTTACCTGTCCGATTCCGCCGTGAATGCGCACATCGTAATCACTTTTGGGCTGGCCCCGCAAATCCATCGCTAACTCACCCACGCCCATGTTTACGGCGACCTCTCTTAGGTTCATGCTTCCCAACGTAAGATTGGCTTTGCCAGCGCCGAATTCCATCTCTAGGCTGAGAGGTTTCGTGTCGTTCAGACGGAGATCCCACTCGTAGCGATGATCCCCTGAAGAGCTATGCCCGCTTGGCTGTTCGATATCGAGGCGGCTGCGGAAGCTCGCAAACTCGTACTTAACCTCGGGTTTCCAACTGGGAATGTTGTAGGTGAAGTCGGCCTCAAGCAGATTCTTGGAGCCTCCTCGAACTTTCAATTCGCCAGCGCCCATCTTCAGGTGAACGCGCGCCAACTCCGACTTGTCCATCTCGATGATTTTCGTCGCATGCTCAGTTGGTCCCGAAGCCTCTCCATGTTCGGTGTTGCAACCTGCCAGCGCTGCTAAACCGCACGCTACTACGAATAGGCGTCCTGTAACGGGTGTCATCACTTTCGTCATACGTCTGCTGAACTCCTTGGGTTCAATCAATCAATGATTGCATTTTGAGATCGACAAAAAGTTATGCTGGACGAAGTAATTACCGGGCATCCATTGATGCGGGTCACTGAGTTAAACCTATAGGTCGGGACGCGCGAATCAGCAACATCGCTTTGCGTGGCATGCGAGAAGCGGTTCCAGAGCCTCTGCCCGCCCAAATTGAATGGAAACTCGTGCGCGAGACATGGAAAAACCAGTTTGGCGTTCTACTTGCAATCGATAATTCCCGGGAGATAAAACACCATGTTCATCGGACTATTTGGCATCCTGCTCGTATTGTGGCTGCTCGGCTTTTTTGCGTTCCACATTGCCGGGGGCCTGATCTACATTCTGTTAGTGATTGCGGTGATCGCTCTTGTCATGCACTTTGTGCGGGGCAGAAGTATTGCTTAGCCCGCAGTCGGCAAAAAATTAAAACCTTTCGGGCGTTCACTCGTTCCGGGTAACGCCCCATTGGTCTCCAAAACTTCCACCGGTTTCATATCCACCCCAACCTTCAACCTGTGTTCGTGGCCTCCCAAAATCAACCCTCTTAGCGGGCTAACGTCGACATAGTCTCTACCCCACGCAAGAGTTACGTGTCCTTCGGAAGGGATCACATCATTTGTGGGATCCATATCCAGCCAGCCCCAATCGGGACAGTAGGCGGACACCCAGGCGTGAGAAGCGTCTGCACCCACAAGCCTCGGTTTTCCCGGAGGCGGATAGGTCCGCAAATAGCCGCTCACATAGCGAGCAGCAATACTTAAGGAGCGCAGACAGGCAATCTGCAAATGTGCAAAATCCTGGCACACGCCGCGCCTTGTTCGAAACACCTCTTCTGTCGGTGTCCGCACGTTGGTGGCTTTTGAATCGAACTTGAAGTCTTTGTAAATGCGAGTGGTGAGATCAAGCAGTGCTTCGGCGAAAGCCCTGCCAGGCGTGAATGACCGCCGCGCATACGAGGCGAATTCCTCGCTCGCCCGGATGCGCGGTGATTCAAACACAAACTGATACGCTTCCAACCCTGCCGCGCTGTGATCATGCGGGAGGAATTTCGCCACTTTCTCCCAGGGCGGCGACTGCCCCGGCCACCGCTTAGCATTCTCGTGAATTGTCACAAAGCTCCGAGCTTCCACAACCAGCTTCTTATGCGGCTCTTGAATCGTGAAGAACGTAAGCTGGTTCCCGAAATAATCCACACGGTCGGTCCGCGTGGCCGGACGCGGCGTGATGAAAAGTTTATTTCGTTCGCACACATGGTCGGGAAAAGATCGCGGAGTCAAGCAAGCAACATGGTTTCCCACGGAAACAGGATACATATACTTGTAGGTTGTCCTGTGAACGATCCTGTAAACCATTTAGCCTATCGAAATCGCGAACGTGCGGGCGTGGCTGAAGTACGTATTCGACAAATTGTTGGACCAGGATGGCAGCAGGGTTTCCACGTCTCTCAGCGTTTTTTGGAGACGCGACAGCTCTGAGGGAAAAGACTCCCAGCTCGCCGCGCCCGGAAGCGGATATTCTAAACTCTGGAGGTCAAAGCTGTGCAGCAACTCCAAAATATCGCGCATTGCTCGCAAATCGTCCGGCATGTGTCGCGGGAGCTTCTGATACAAATCCGTCAAATGACTGATTTGAAATTCGAGTGAGCGCGGGTTCGTGCCATCCGCCATCAGCACATCGAGCATGGCAACCGGCTGCAAAGTAGTGTAATACCGGGAACGGTAGGTCATGGAACTGTCCGCGACCTCTAACAAATATTCTAAAAGTGGCCAGTCCCGCTCAGCCAGCGGGGTTGTGATCTCGCGCAGCTGCCGGGCGGATTGCATGGCTCGTTCCAGGCGGCGTCCCAGACTCATGAACAGCCATCCGGGCCCTCGGGTAATGTTCTCGCGCTCCATGCCCGAGAACGCCGCGAGCATCTCGAGGCAGCCGTTCAGCACTGCGGAAATCTCTACAAACAGCATGTATTCTTCGATGTGCGCTGAATCGGCGAGCCAGCCGACCAAGCGCATCATGTCGACAGATAGGCGCTCGCGGGCGTTGCCTCCTACGCGGTGCATCTCAGCAAGTGTTGACGCCAAGCTGTCAGGCCGCTTGACATCCGATATTAGCGACATGATCTCGGCTTCCAACTCGCGCGACGTAGGCCGCCGCTTTTTCGGCAACTTAGTATTATGGGAATCCAGGCAACTGTGCAGGCGAACCAGGCAGCCGAGTTCGGCCTCATTGGCTTGCCGTACCCGGCTGATCAGCGTGCGCAGCAGACGCGCTTTGTTTTCGGAGCGCTCCATGTAGCGGCCGAGCCAGAACAAATTGTCGGCCAGGCGGCTTGGCAGGTCGGCCGAGCCGCGCATTAGTTTGATCGGCTGGTCTCGCGGCGGCAGCATGCTGAAAGTGTCTACAGGACTGTCCCAGAGGATCCACGCGTCTTTGCTGTGGCCGCCCCTTTGCATCGACACCACGGAAGTCTCCTCGCCCGCAACGCGAACTAACCCGCCAGGCATGGCAATCCAATCAGTGCCCGTATTCAGAACATAGGTCCGGAGCACCATGCTGCGGGAGAAGAGATTTCCGCCGTCCCAAACGGGTGCTACGGACAGAGCTACTTGTTCTTGCGCCACATAGTCATGCGGCCGCGACCGCAGCTTTTCGATAAACTCTTCCTTCTCCGCTTTCGCCAGTTCGGCGCCGAAAACAGGCTCCATCGGGCGAGAAGGAAACGCGGGTTTCACCACGACCGATTCAAGATGCTGCAGCACCCAATCGAGCGCGTAGTCCTGGCCGCACCACCACGTCGCAACCGAAGGCAGCTTCAGAGGCTCGCCCAGAAGATGCCTGGAAAGGCCCGAAAGGAAGGGCATGATGGCGGCAGTCTCGATCACCCCGCTTCCAAGAGCGTTGGCCACCTTCACGTTTCCGGCGGCGATGGCATCCACTAGTCCGGCTACGCCGAGATACGAATCCGGGCGCAGTTCGAGAGGATCGCAGAAGCTGTCGTCCACGCGTCGAAAGATCACGTCCACCGGTTGCAGCCCTTCCACGGTTTTCAGAAACACTCGCCTATCGCGAACGGTTAGGTCCGCTCCTTCCACCAGAGTGAATCCTAAGTAGCGCGCCAGATAAGAGTGCTCGAAGTAGG
>JANXQZ010000205.1 GCA_025353235.1 Bryobacterales bacterium | reverse complement strand
TTATAAGAGCGTCAGCCAAGCGGAAAGCTGAGCGCGGGCTTTCTGTTCAAAGTGCTCCTTCTCGAACACGGGCGACATCCCGCATAGGCAGAGCTGGATCGGCCATGCACTCCTGAGCCAGCTTATACTCCCGCTCGAAATTCATGCCCAGCTGGACAAAGAAGGCGCACTCCCTCACGTTCTCATTGATCGCGCTCTGGAACCATTCTTTGTTCGTCAGGTTCGGCACGATTGAAACCGGGACGAACAGCACGCCTCTCGGCATTCCCTCCAATTCGTTTACATCATTCAGAGCCCGATGGAAAGCCTGGCGCTCAGGCTCCAGATCACCCGGCGTGCTGCAGAAAACCCGAACAAAACGAAACGCCATCTAGAAAATGAACCGCGCCCCTATCTGAAGCGTTCGCGTGCGATTCGATTGCGCGGTGATTACGCCGAATTGCGAGCTAGTGGCGGTCGTGTTCGGAGCGGCGAAGGTAGGATGGTTGGCGACGTTGAATCCTTCAAAGCGCAGTTGAAATCTTGTCCTTTCGTTTATCGAGAGAGTCTTCAAGACCGATGCGTCCAACTGATTAATTCCGTCTTGCCGCAAATTTCCGAAGGTGGTGGAAAAGGTTCGAATGTGGTACTGGAATTGATCGGCTGATTTCGTATCAAAAGCAGAAGTATTAAAAGCGGTGGTATTAGTTTGGCGATTATTCAGCAGGATCTTGTCGCCGAAATAAACATAATCGCCAGGACTGGCGGTGCTGCCGTTCACCCAATTTATGGGCGCTCCAGTTTGAAGAGTGTAGATGCCGTTCACGCTCCAACCTCCAATGAGACGGCTGCGACCAAGCGGAAGCTCGTAGCTGACCGCTGTGATAAAACGATTCGGGTGATCGAACGGCGACACGCGTTTTTCGGGGCGCGGGTCGGTGTCGTTCAGCCATGTCGCGCGTTCCATGAGCTTCGAATGAATGTAATTTCCCACCAGCATCAGGCCGTTCGAGAAGCGCTTCTGAATCCGAACGTTGATGCTTTCGAAGTACGAACTACCTAAGCTTGCGTTCTGTTCGAGTACGCCGGCGCTCCCACTGCCTGAACCGACGGGGAATTGAGGAAAGCGAGCAAGAATCTGCGCGACGGTGGTGGACGGGGTCGCTTGCGAGGTCGCCAGACCGGCGAAGGGATTAGGCGCGGTTGCGGTAAGGGAGGAGATCAGAGGTTGATCGCGGGTCCCCATCGTGCTCAGGTATTGGCGCGGAATGATATTGAGCTGGGTGGAGGCAATTGGCAGGTGCACCGCATGATTGCCCATGTACACGATTTCCAGCATCGTGTCGGAGGTGAGTTGCTGCTGAATGCCGAAATTCCAGCGCACGGAATACGGGTTCTTGGCCTCAGGATCTAGAAACTGGACAGTCTGTCCGGCGAACGTGGCGAGTCCCGCAGTCGACCCCGCCGGACGTTTGATGCCACCCGGAAACGGATCGCTGAGAGTGGTGGCCGGAGTGAGATAGTTGTCGTTTGAAGGCGTAAACTGCGTGGTCTGGCTGAAGCCTTCCTGAGTCAGGATCGGGTTGGTGGAATAGGTTCCGCCAATCTGCAGGGACGAGATGACGATGGGTGAGACGAACATGGCGAATCCCCCTCGGAGAACAGTCTTGCCGCGCAGTAGATCGGGCGTCCAGGCGACGCCGAGGCGCGGGCTGAAAAGATGCGAAGTCGTGTTGTAGATCGCTCCGCTTCCAGGCGGTGGGTAGGTCAAGCCGCCTAACACGTTGAAGCTTGCAGCAGGTAGTTGTGACACTGGGTGCGCCGCATACGCGCTGATAGCGGCGGGAGCGAGCGGACTCTGCGCAGTGGTGTTGAAGCCATTCACGGTGCGCCCGTACTTCTCCTGATACGGTCCGTCATGATCGAAGCGAATGCCGACATTCAGCGTAAGGTTGCGGCGCACGCGCCAATCATCCTGCGCGAAGCCGGCGATGTAATGCTGATAGTACGCGGCGGATGTGTTTAGGTCGTATTGGCCTCCGGTGGGCAGGCCGAGCAGAAATTCCGCGAAGTCCTGGCCGACCACGACAGTCGACGATGAACCGCTGGTCGCGCGCACCCAATTGTTGCCGGTGAACGAGAGATTGCCGACCGAGCTTCCATAGCTTGCGACGTTTAGGTTGTACTGCCGCCAGTCGCCGCCGAATTTGAACGAGTGCGAGCCGTGCAGCTTAATCCATGTGCCGAACAACTGCAGCGACTGGG
>JANXQZ010000159.1 GCA_025353235.1 Bryobacterales bacterium | reverse complement strand
CTTCACGTTGGCGCATCGCCGTGATGCGTCCAGGCAGCGCTCCTTTGGATGAGATGGCTAAGGCGTTGGCCGACAAGAATGCGCTCGCGCTGGATAAAACAAAGATCCGGGAGCGTCTCGGGGCGAGCAGCCTAGGGCTAGTGCAAGCGGTGCAGGAAGCCAAACTTGGCGAAGGCGAGAGCCTGTTGCTGTTAGTGGATCAGTTCGAAGAGTTGTTTCGGTTTCCCTCCGAGAGCGTTGCTCAGGATGCCGCTGGGAGAGCTCAACTGTTCGTCAGTTCGCTCGTGGAAGCAGTGGATCAATATTCCGTGCCTATCTACATCGTATTGACGATGCGAACGGACTTCCTAGGCGATTGCACTCGTTTCCCCGGTCTGCCGGAAGCTCTCAACCGGAGCCAATATTTGATTCCAAGACTTTCGCGCGAACAGCGGCGCGATGCGAATGAACGGCCGATTGAGATTGCCGGGTCGGAGATCACGCCTCGGCTGGTGCAGCAAGTGCTCAACGATCTGAGCGACGATCCGGACCAATTGCCAGTGATGCAGCACGCCCTCTCGATGACTTACCGGCTCTGGAAGAAGAAGGGCGAAAAAAGGCCGCTTGATCTCGAAGATTATGAACTTGCGGGCAAGATGGCGAAAGCGCTCGATAAGCATGCCAAGGGCATCTACGATAGCTTTAGCCCCGAAAATCGGAAGTGGACCGAAAAGCTGTTCCGCAGTTTGACGAAGATGGATAAGGGGCGCGAAGTGCGCAGGGCTGGTAGGCTTGGACGCCTGTTCGAGATCACCGGGGCCCACGATGACGCATCTCGCGACGCGCTGAAGCATGTGATCTCAGTTTATGCCAGCCCCGAAAATTCCCTGCTCTTCATGAGCCAGGCAGAGAAGCCTGAAGACGCGGTAGTGGATATCTCGCACGAGAGCCTGATTCGCAAGTGGAGTCTGCTAAGCGAGTGGGTGAAAGAAGAGTTGGAGAGCGTGGAGTGGTATGCGGATCTGGCTCGCGACACGCTGCGTCACTCCAAAGGCGACGCTAGTTACTGGCTAAATCCCGAGTTAAGGCGAGCCCTGGAAAGAAGAGCCAAAGATGGCTGGACCGCTGCCTGGGCCGAGCAATATCGCGGCTCTGCTCCGCCTAGCTTCGAGGAAGTTCAGGGCTTTCTTGCTTCCAGTACTCGGGGAGAGAAGAAACGCGTAGTGCAGCGGATCATGGTTTATCTGCTCGCCGCCTTATTGCTGATAAGCCTCGCGATGGTCGGGGCGGAATCATACGCCACCGAACGGGCGCAGAGAGCTACAAGAGAGACGGAGGACAGGCTTGGCGAGACGAGAACCCAGCTCGACGAGACGAAAATGAAGCTTGTCGACGCTATCTCGGGCGTAACTTCGAAGGAAAAGGAACTGAAGTATCAGAAAGACGAGCTCAAGAAAGCTTCCCACGCCCCCGAAGCGGATCGCCAGAAGATTCAGTCCAATATTTATAAACTGAGTGAATCCTTAGTCGACTCTCAGAAGCAGGAAAATGACGCTCTAAAAGCTCAACTCGCGACGCTTGCGCGGGAGACAAAGCTCAAACAGGTCGCGCTAGACGCGCTATCAATGAGTAACGATGGATATCAGACGGAACTGCGAACATTAAAGACGGCTAAGCCTTTACCTCCACCGTCCCAACAGCAATCGGTCACGCAAGAGAAGCAGGAGCCTGCGGCCGAAACGCCAGCGCCGACCTATAAGCCAGCGTCCGAAGCAGCGCCCCAGGCCACGCCGACCCCAGTCACCGTTGCCAAATTTAGCGCAAAATTTGTACCTGAGGTTGGAGTTACAGTTCTACTGGGCGACTTACCATATGTTACGCGGAAAACCGAAGTTTACGTCATCGCAGGAAACGCCCTCTTCAACGTAGCTACTTTGAAGAGCTTGTTTGCAAACGGGGCCAGCGAAATTATGCACATGGGACACCAAGTGTGGCAGTTTCCCGTAGAT
The DNA here is from genome assembly GCA_025353235.1 of Bryobacterales bacterium. Taxonomy (GTDB): domain Bacteria; phylum Acidobacteriota; class Terriglobia; order Bryobacterales; family Bryobacteraceae; genus JANXQZ01. The sequence continues at coordinate 2,942 of JANXQZ010000159.1, read as the reverse complement.
GGAGAGAACAAAAAAGTTCACCTCATTGGCGTCTTCCGGCTAGGAGGGCGTGCATACCAAGTCTTTCAGCAACAATGGATCAATCGTCACGTTGACAGCGTTTCCCTCCAGATCGAATTTCGCCCCCTCTAAGATGTCAACGACTTGACCATAGAAGATTTCGAAAAGCTTCCCGACCCGCTGGCGCGCAACAAAGAATTGGTGAAGGGAGAACTGTTCGAAGTACCCGCGAACATTGGGGAACATAACCTACTGCGAGACGTCCTCATCCAACTCTTCTTGAACTTCCTCGACAGGTCCGCATCAGCCGGGTTAGCCGTCTCGGGTCAGGGATACAGATTCGCCAACGACCACATGATGCGGGCACCCGATATCAGCTATCTCTCACCGGCAAAGGCAGCAAGGTTCGACCGCAGACGGCGATCTCAGCTATTCGTTCCCGACTTAGCCATCCAGATTGCATCGCGCAACGACCAGTTCACAAACCTCGAAAACAAACTGCTCCTGTACCGCGAGTGCGAAGTATCCGAGGCCTACCTGTTCTCCATAGAATCGCGCCGGGTCTATCGCTACGCCGACTTTGGCGATGCTATACTCTCCGAAAAAGATTTATTCGAACCCCATTCGATGCCCGGATTCAGCACGCGCATCGGAGAGATTTTCGACCGCCTATAACGTAACCGTCCTGCCGTCCATGCGCGTAAACGTGTAGCCTCCGAACACCTCGCCATACGTGAGCCTTTGGTCTTGCAGAACGCTGATGGCCAAGGCCTCCCCCAACTTCACCGACTCCGTATAATCAGAACGCCAGTGTACCCCCGCGAAATTCCGCCCGATCGCTATATTTGCCGCCAATTTGTTCAACTCGCCCCCAACCGTCAGCTTGTCTGCATCCGGTCCCGTATAGGGAATCAGTGACAGCCCGTCCTCAGAAGCGACAACCGGATTGGGAATCACGTAGTTTTCATCGAATAACGCTTTCAGAATGGTGACGGACGCGCCAGCCACGGTCGCATGCCCGGCCCCATACGATGGGTGCAGCGGCGACCCTTCTGGAAACGCCATCGGCAGCAGTGCAGTTCCATTCCGACTCTGCACGCGATTCACCGCCAGAGAGTTCAACACCTCTCTCCCGATAGGATACTTCTGTCCCTTAGTCACCACGTTGTGCACCAGTCCGCCGTAAGCCTCAGGACGCAGACGCCGGTGAACGAACCACTTCTGGTACCACACGGCCTTGAGCGCGCGAGCGGCGTTTTCCGCTACTGCAGTCGCGATCGCAGGACCGCCGAAGGTCCCAAATCCCTCTTGATTCTTGGACTGCAGGTAGGGATTGCCAGGATTCAAAGGAGCGCCCATTCCGCCGCCGGTCACGTCGTCAGAGGGATCGGGCGGCTGCAGCAAGATCAGCATGGCGTTGAAATATGCCTGATACAGCACATCGATATGGCCCCATTGCGCCAGATCCCGGCCGCTGCGCACATAGCGCCGCACTGGATCGAATTGGCCGCCGCTGTTCGGAGTGGTTCCGTTCTGCACGCTGAGCCACTCCGAATAGCCGGTGAGGAAATCCACGCCGGGCACATAGGTCCGAATCCGCTGATCCACCACCTGAACGCCGAACGGGACCGGTTTCAGCAGGAATTGAGAAATGTAAGGTCCTGCTGCGTCCCCTGGCGTAAGGCCTCGAAAGAGGGTTGCGGGCGTGACAGCATTGTTGACCTTAGGCCCCCGAAAATCGGAAAGCTTGCTAAGCTCGGCAACGGCAGACTGAACAATCGGGTCGGAATCGTACTGGCTGAAAGGCACGTCCCGGGCGAGCGCCTGCCAGTAGAGCTCCACCATCTCGCCCGCAGTCTCAGCGCTCTGGACGCTGGGCGCGGCGGGAATCGCAAGGTGTTGCGAATCGGCGCCAGCCAAGTCGAAGCATAAGCCTGCGCACGGGTTGACGAACTTGCGCTGGCGCGCCGGATCCGCGCTTCCCATCGGCACCGATTCGATATCGGCTTGGCGTCCGCTCCCCATCAACGCCTGCCTGAACGCCTGATACGCATTCGAGTCCACCTCGCCCAAGTCGTTGTGAGGCAGCCCCTTGGAAAAGTTCCCAATTTTGTTCGGGAAGTCCTGCTCGTCTGGATTGGTGGGCGCGGGAGCTTGGTATGCATCTCGCTGAAGGCGGGCTGCATCCACTCGGACGCGGAATGCTTGGCGGCTGCGTTGGTCCACGCCAGATGACTGCGCCGAGGCCACTGGCACCCCTCCGGCAGCTGCGGCAACCCCAAAGAAAAGACGTCGAGTCAACGCGGGTAACGATTTCATCAGCATTCCTTTAAGGTGAATTGATTTACTTACTTTACCCTTTCTGAGCGGCTCTATCTGACAATCCGGCGCTTGTTGTACGAAAATGGTACTTATGAAGACAAACAATCTTGAGCAAAAGCATACGTGCTCCGGCTGCGGGACGAAACTCAGCGTGGAGATGGAGCCCTTCAACCATGAGCACGGAACCGGACATGCGTTTAAGTGCCCGAATTGCGGCTATCAGCAAGGGAACTTACCGTCGCCGGTTGTCTCTGCTGTTGCTATCAGGGAGCAGGAGAAGGGTTAGGTTCGGGGGCCGTCTGCGTCACTCGCCCGGAAGAGTGAACAGGAACTTGGCTCCGCCGGTCCCCTCGCTTTCCGCCCAGATGCGGCCGCCGTGGCGCTCCACAATGCGACGGCAGGTCGCGAGCCCGATTCCAGTGCCGGGTACCTCTCGCCCGTGCAGGCGTTTGAAAGCGGCGAATACTACTTCCAGGTGCTCCATTGCGATGCCTAGGCCGTTATCTTCAACCGAGAACAACCAGGTGCGATCCGGCTGCTTCTCCGCAGTAATGTCCACCAGCGGCGTTCTATCCGGCGATCGGTATTTGACAGCATTTCCAATCAGATTTTGCAAGAGT
>JANXQZ010000111.1 GCA_025353235.1 Bryobacterales bacterium | reverse complement strand
CCGCCAGGGTTAGCGAGGCGCCGGGGATTCAGAATCAAGTGATGCCTGCTTGGGCGGCAGATATCCGCCGCCTGACAGCCACAGCTCCATCCAACGAAGGTCTATCCGCTGACGGCGGCCGACCCGTATCGAAGGAATGTGGCCGGTTCCGACAAGTTGAAGACAGAGCCGATAGGAGAGCCCCGTTGACTCCGCGAATCTGGGGTATTGTAATCAATTTGGTCATCATTTACTCCAAACAGGCCGGTGCTCCCGGACCAGTGGATGAGCGATGTTTACTTCGGACTCGCCTTTCAGTCGCTGCGTTGTGTTGCTTCCGGCGTTAAGTGTAAACTTCCGGGTACGCCAGCGCAGAAATCGAATGCGGCGCCGGTTCCCGATGCCCACGAAAAGATTCAAATCCAGGGCGAGCGCTTCGGCGCTGGTGAGGTTCCGGCAACAGCGCCCGTACTCATTGCGGAGTTCGATTTCGTTCGGCGTGTGACCGATAATCTCATGTAATTCTTGACCCTCAAACAGCATGTTGTCTAGGTAGTCCTCTGGCTTCTGCTCTCCCGATGACCCCAGGCGAGGGGAGAAATCAAACATCAATTTCAGATTGCATTTTGTAGGTTTGTGCTGGAATCGTCCACTTCTCACTGAGACGATTTGTAGGGAGTCGGTGCAAGCCTCACCATCGAAAGGGTTTGCAGACGGAGAAAATAGTTTATCGGAGTAGCTATAGAAGCTATTTTTTGGGCCCGGGCGCGAACGCCGGAAGGCCTAATCGACCCCAAGTCTGCGACAGCCAGGCAGTAGCGTCGTGCCGGTTCTGCTGAGATCCCTTAAGCCATCCTCCAGCGAACTTGAATGGCTCTCGATTGGGAATAGCGACTCTACGGTCGTCGAGGAATCGGAAGACCTCTTCATGGTTCTTTGGCCGTGCTTCGGAAATCTCACTGAGCGCCCTGTCGATGCCTTCGTACTTGACGTTCCGCCTTGCCGGGTTCTTGGCCTTGCGACTTTCCTTTGCCACCGGCGCGGTCTGGGCGCGAAGCACGTCTTCGCGGCGTGATGGGTTCGCCATGCCGCTGCTCTCATCGGTCGGCCTGGAAAGCGCATGGACGGACTGCCAATGCCGGTCCATCAACCCCTTTTCCGCGGTACGCTTGATAACCTTCTCGGAAGGCTCTACGGTTCGTAACCATTCTGGTATCTCTATGCTTTTGAGGCGAGGAAGGTCTTCCTTCGATTTGCGTTGCCACAAAGAGACCCGCTCCGCGACCGCCTCTCGAAGTCGCGCCTCAAAATGTTCAAGTTGGCGCCGGTCCTCGGAGCCGGGCTGGCTTGCCTCTTCGAGATAGGCACGATAGTATTCTGGAGTCCACCGTCTCCTCAATTCCAAGTCGAGGGTCGTTTCCCATTTCGCCCATTTCCAAGTTGTGCGGCTGATCACTTCCTGCCCGACTTCTGTTTGGAGCAGGTTACCTTGCTCGACCAGCTCAGGATACCGGGCTAGATATTCCTTAGCTTGGGCATCGAAAATGGCGTCGGCGAACTCGAGGAGGTGATCGATGACCTTCCAACCAACTGCAGTAATCTCGACTGGCAGATAGACGAGTGTTGGATTTCGCGGAGTATATGGGACGACCGCCTGACCGAGACGGATTGAGGCGGCTTCCTCCGCCTCGCGGATCCGTTGGAGCGCCTCACTCGGCAATTTGGGGCGGCCCATCTGTTCGTGCGTACCTGTCATTCCTTCAATAGACCGATCCCACTAAAGTATAAATTCTGCCACGTTCCGCTTAGCGACTTCTG
>JANXQZ010000010.1 GCA_025353235.1 Bryobacterales bacterium | reverse complement strand
TCCAAGACGCCGACCTGGAGTACGATCCGTGCGAATATTCCAAACTCCTGATTCCGTTGCTCGATGGCCGGGCCGACGCCGTTTTTGGCTCGCGTTTCTCCACCTCCGGCGAGCGGCGGGTTCTTTATTTCTGGCACTCTCTTGCGAACAAGCTTCTCACCCTGGCCTGCAACATGGTTGCGGACCTGAATTTGACCGACATGGAAACCTGCTACAAGGCGTTTCGGACGTCTCTGCTGCAGAGCATCCCCATCCGCAGCAACCGATTCGGTTTTGAGCCGGAGATCACGGTGAAGCTGGCCAAGCGCCAGGCGCGTATCTATGAAACGTCAATTGGATACAGCGGACGGACCTACGAGGAAGGCAAGAAAATTGGTCTGTCGGACGCATTTGAGGCAGTCTGGGTAATTCTGAAGTCCGCCTTGTCCGGCGATATTTATGTAGACGAAGACAAGGCAACCTTGGACGCCTTTTCCGATGCTCCCAACTTCAACCGGTGGATGGCCGATACGATCGGGCCGAACCTTGGGAAGAAAGTGCTAGAGATCGGCGCCGGCATCGGCAACCTCACTCGCATTCTTGTAAGGGGCAAGACGCTCTATGTCGCCTCGGATCTGGATTTCGAGCATTTGGAGCGGCTGAAGGCGCGACTCGCACACCGGCCGAATCTCGCCATCGCCCAACTCGATGCTTCAAAGCAGGATCAGTTTGAAGCGTTTATGGGAAAGGTGGACACGGTTGTTTGCCTGAACGTAGTCGAGCACATAGAGGATGATTTAGGCGCGCTCAGAAACATTTACGCTGTTCTTGAGGATGGGGGCCGGGCAGTTATTCTGGTGCCTGAAGGACAGAGCGTTTACGGAACGCTGGATGAAGCACTGGGACATTGGCGACGCTACTCCGAGGCCCAATTAGGGCAGCAGATGCGCAATGCCGGATTCGAGGTGGAGAAGATCATCCGCTTCAACCGAATTTCCCGTCCGGGCTGGTGGCTGAACGGCAGGATCTTGAAGCGTCGGGTGATCAGCCGGTTTCAGTTGAAGAACTTCGACCGTGGAGTTTGGCTTTGGCGCAGGCTTGATAAGGCTTTGCCGTGGAGTCCCACGTCGATCATCGCCATTGGGCGCAAATGCGCCGCTCCTAAACTGGAGAGCAGTGTCGAAGTGCGGGAAACGCTGCACGTTTAGAACTTAAGGCACCGCCGTGAAATAACCATTTACAAAGTGGCTGGCCGCTTTTTTAATGTTTGGAAAGGGGGCTGCAGGCAAGATTGCCGGTTTCGAGTCGGCGGATCAGTTCAGAACGTCCAAGAAAACACTTCGGCGATAACCATGCAACCAGCGGCGCAAATAGTAGTGGGGCAGATTGTTAATCTGCGGCCGATTGACAATCGGCCCTGACAACAACATGGAGAGCCGATTACCAATCGGCTGAACACCACAAAAAGCATTTGGGTGTGAAAGGTGCAGGGCTCGAGTTGTTTGAGCGAAAAGTATGAGCCGGAGTTCTCGTGATAGCCTGCATGGGTGACATCACACCCATTCAATCTGTCCGCCGCAGCGCACGATGAAATGCTTCACCAGGGTTTCGCTCCTGATTTCCCTGCCCCGGTTCTGGATCAGATAGCTCGCCTTCGTTCCAGCCCGCTTCCCGAACCATCGCCCGGAGTCCGAGATTTTCGAGACTTGCCGTGGTCCTCAATCGACAACGACACCTCGCGCGATCTGGATCAGATCGAAGTGGCCGAGCGCACCGACTCCGGGATTCGAGTGCTGGTAGGCATCGCCGACGTCACCGCTGAAGTGGATCTGCATTCGCCCATCGACGAACATGCGGCTTCCGAAACCACCACCGTCTACACGGCCGCGCGAGTATTTCCGATGCTGCCCGAAGCCCTTTCCACGGACCTCACTTCGCTGGTTGAGAACGAAGATCGCGAGGCGATCGTGATCGAAACGGTGGTCGCCCCGGATGGGTCCATAGCCTCGTCAGCGATATATCGCGGGTTGGTTCGCAATCAGGCGCAGCTCACCTATAGCGGGGTTGGACCATGGCTGGAAGGCCGATCTGCGCCGCCTGCAAAAGTGGCAAGCTCAAGCGAACTGCAAGCGCAGTTGAAGCTGCAGGACGAAGCGGCACGGGCCTTGCGTGATCAGCGCCACCGCTTAGGAGCGCTCACTTTCGATCGCGTAGAAGCCGAACCGGTAATGAGCGGCGGGCAGGTGACCGACATCGCGGCTCGTCCCAAAAACCGCGCCAACGATTTGATTGAGGACTTCATGGTGGGGGCGAACGAGGCGATGGCCAAGACGCTGAAGGATGCGGGCGTCTCCTCCATCCAGCGCGTGGTGAAGTCGCCGGAGCGCTGGGCGCGCATCGTGGAGCTTGCGGCGCGCTATGGCCAGAACCTTCCGGAACAGCCGGATTCAGGCGCGTTGAGCGAGTTCCTGCGAGTACGGCAACAAGCGGATCCCATACACTACGCAGACTTGTCGCTTTCGGTAATGAAGCTGATGGGACCGGGCGAATATGTCATGGCGAGGCCTGGCGACCCCGAGACGGGCCACTTTGGTTTAGCGTCGCACGATTATACGCACTCGACGGCGCCCAATCGCCGGTTCGCGGATATGGTGGTGCAGCGGCTGATCAAAGCCGTGCTAGACCGCAAGCCGGCACCCTATTTGGATGACGAGCTCACGGCAATCGCGCGCAACTGCACCCTGAAGGAAGACGCGGCCCGCAAGGTGGAGCGATCGATGGGCAAGCGAGTTGCGGCCTTGGCCGTGCAAGGCCGCATCGGCGAGATGTTCGACGCGATCGTAACGGGCGTGACTCCGAAAGGCGTGTTCGTCCGCGTGCTGAAGCCGCCAGTAGAGGGCCGCTTAATGGAAGGCGAAGAAGGAGTCGATGTAGGCGATCAGATTCGCGTAAGGCTGCTCAACGCCGATCCTCAACGAGGGTTTATAGACTTTGCGCGGCAGTGATCGGCACAGGCAGATCGTAGTGCCCATGCATTGCCCGCGCTGCTGCCCCGGGAGTTGTAAACAGCAGCGCATGAATCCCGGCCCGCCGCGCGGCTTCGATATTCTCTTCGCGATCATCCAGAAACAAGGCATCGGACGCGGCGACGCCGAGCCCTTGCAGACAATGCTCGTAGATGGCCCGCTCGGGCTTGCATACGCCAATGTCGCAGGAGAATGTCATGTGATCGAACGTCGGCAGCCAGCTCGACGGACCAGTCACGGCGACGCGCAGATCCAGGGGCATGTTGGAGAGAACAGCGGTGAGCACCCCCGCATTCCGCAAGTTGCGAGCCCACGCCGCCATCAATGGATCGGGCCGCGACCAGCTTTCTACATCTAAGCGCCGCAATTCTTCGATGCTTTGATCCGTCAGAGTGCGGCGAGCCTCCAGGGCAGCCTTTAGCCAGTAAGCCTGGGCGTCCATCTGTGCGGAATCGTAGATCATCCGGTCGCGCCAGTAGATTGGTTCGAACTCCGCTTCGGGCATCTCGAAGATCGCGGCCATGGCCTGGAGGTCCGACAACTGCTGCGGGCCGCAGAGGACATTTCCGTAATCGAAGATGAGCGCTTTTACTGAGATGGCCATGTCCCATACTATAGGGCTTGCAAACGCTGTGGTTGCGGAGTCTTGGCCGATCCCCCTTTGCCTGATACTTGGCCACTGCGGCAAACTACTGCAGGTCGTAAGTATGAATATCCTGGCCCAAGACCCACTGATCCATCCACGCCACGATATGCTCCAGCCGCTCCACCCGATGCGTCGGCTTGCCCGATCGCGACAGCTCGTGCGACTCTCCCGGGAACCTGACCATCACCACCGGTTTCTTCAAATACTTCAACGCACGGAACATTTGTTCCCCGCCAGCCGACGGAGGAGTGCGGAAATCCGCCTCGCCTTCCACCAGCATCAGCGGCGTCTTAATCTTGTCCACGTACGAAATGGGCGAGCGCTCCTTGAAGTCCGCTTCCTGCTCCCAAGGCGATCCGCGGAACCAAGACGGCGAAATTTGCACGATGTCGGCGGTGTACCACCAATCGCGCCAGTCCGCTATCGAACGCTGCGAGACTGCGGCCTTAAAACGATCGGTATGCCCGATCGCCCAATTGGTGAGCACGCCGCCTCCGCTGCCGCCGGTGACGCCCAGCTTCTCGGAATCCACCCATCCGCGCTTAATCAGCTCGTCCACGCCCGCCATTAGATCTTTGAAGTCGTCACCCGGATAGCGGTACTGGATGATGTTCCCGAACTCCTGCCCATAGCTCGTGCTGCCGCGAGGATTCGGATACAGCACCACGTAACCCTTCGCCGCCATCCACTGCATCTCATGATCGAACGTGTAGCCGTACGCAGCGTGCGGCCCGCCGTGAATGTTAAGGATCATCGGATACTTCTTGCCTTCCTGAAAATTGGGCGGGCGCTGCACCCAAGTCTGGATGCGCTTGCCGTCGAAGCTGTTGTACCAAATCGCTTCCGGCTCGGTGACGTTGAGCTTCGAAAAAAGCTCGTCATTGATGCGCGTCAGTTGCTTGGTCTGTCCAGTCTTCGCGTCCACGGTGAAGAGGTCGCCGATGTTGGTGGGAGTCGAAATCAGCACCGCCGCTTTGGATCCATCGGGCGTAGCGCTATAGCTGAACACGTCGTGATTGCCCTTCGTCAACGGCTCCACTTTTCCAGTCTCGGCATCGATGCGCTTCAGGTTCGCGCTGCCTTCTTCCGCCGCCACTACGAAAATAAACCGCCCATCGTGGCTCCAGTAAGGCTTTGAAGGGCTCGCTCCCTTCGGCGGCGACTGATCCCCTCCAATCCCGCCCGCGATATCGAAATCATATTGCGCGGTTAAATTCTTGGGGACTGAGTCCGGCTCCAGCGCGGTGATGAAGAGATCGGGCTGGCTGTAGGAGCGTTGCGGAACCCCTTGCCCGCGATTGATCGCACCCGTGAACGCCATGTGGCTTCCATCGGGACTGAGCGCCAGCGACCCGATAGGTCCATCGATGCTGGCGATCTTCGTGATGGTCCCGCCCGTGGAAGCTACCGCATAGAGATCGCTATCTTGCGGCTGATAGTACGGCTCGGCCACTCGATTCGATGTGAAGTAAATCTTCGCGCCGTCGCGAGACCAGACAGGATCGCTTTCGCTAAACTCGCCGGTGGTGAACTGCGCCGCCTTCTGCGCACTATCCAGAATCTTGGGAATTTCCACGGTCCAGATATGGCTGGGCCGGGCAGGCTCGCCGTAACCGGCACCGTTCATCCGGTACGCAGCTTTCGTAATCACGCGGACATCGCTCTCCTCCTCCTTGCCCTCTTTCTTCTTCTCAAAATCCTTGGCCTTGGTATTGGATGAGAACGCGATAAAGCGACCGTCTGGAGACCACACGGGGGCGTTCGCGCCCTTCGGCATCTCGGTCAGCGCGCGCGCTTCCCCGCCCTCCATCGAGAGCAGGTAGATTTGCGGCGAAGGTGGCTTGCCCGGAGTCTCCGGCGCGCGCACGAAGGCGAGCAGCTTTCCATCAGGCGACCAGCGCGGACTCGTGTCTCGCGGTCCGGAAGTCAACTGGCGCGCAGTTCCGCCTGCGGACGGGATGATCCACAAAGACGTATCGTAGCCGTCATGCTTTGAAGTCACCGTGACGTGGGTATAGATGATACTCGCCCCATTCGGCGATATTCGAGCATCCGCAATCCACTGGAACGCGTAGAGGTCGGTCTGGGTAATGAGGCGCTTGCCGTCGGCGGCAGTCAGGAGAGAAACGAGGGCCGGAATCGCGAGGTAACCGAGTCGGTGCATATATCTCGTAATTGTGCCAGATTACGACGCCTTCAGTCATTTCCGCGCTGCGATCCAGACTGTCAGTTCCCGGCTCAGCGTATTTAGAGAGTTGGTAATTCGATCGGTTTCGACGTTGACCAGTTGGTGCCGATCCGTCCACGATACAAGGGAATGAGTCAACGCCCGATGAGCTTCGCGCACATCGGGCAATTCGTCGAGCTTCACGGGAGACCCCCGCAGAATGGCGGCAAGCAGATACAGCGTGAGTTCTACACTGTTTGCAAAAGGCCGAAACTCCTGGCGAGCGGGAACGGCGCGGCTGGTCTCGAGTCCCGCTTCGAGTGCCATCATGGCGTGCACCATCCGATGGGAACTGGCCAGGATGCCAGTCAGCAAACCGATGCTCTCTGTAGGCGTGCCCGGTTCGGCGCTCAATCGATCGATGGAGGCTTCCAGGTTCGAGCGCGTCAGTCGGCTCGCCAGTCGCGTGCGATCCAGCGTATCGGCGAACGACCGATCCGGATCCAAGTACGCTTGCTGGATGACGCGAAAATAGTCGCGATATCCGTCGAGCATGCGCGCCATGGCCTCGGGGACCTGGGTGCGCTCCCACGTGGGCCATAGTCCGTAAGCCACCAGCGCGATTACTCCGCCAGCGACGGTCCCTATGGCTCGGGCTGCGACCACATCTTTG
>JANXQZ010000004.1 GCA_025353235.1 Bryobacterales bacterium | reverse complement strand
CAAACGACACGGTCCGCGTGGCATGCGTGGGAGTTCGGAGCCAGGGCCGCCAGCACATCGCGCATTACGCGAAGATGCCAAATGTCGAGATTGCAGCGATCTGCGATGTTGACGAATCCATTTTGAACTCGAGGCTGGACGGAGTCGAGAAGCTTGGCCGCAAGCGCCCTCAGGGCTTCACCGATTTTCGCAAGCTGCTCGACGATAAAAGTATCGATGCGGTATCCATCGCAACGCCCAACCACAACCACGCCATGCAAGCCATCTGGGCCTGCCAAGCGGGCAAGGATGTTTACGTAGAGAAGCCCTGCTCGCACGACATGTTCGAGGCGCGGCAAATGGCACTCGTGATGGAGAAGTACGGACGCATCGTCCAACATGGGACGAACAGCCGCTCCTCCATTGCCCGGGAAGCGGTGAGGCATCTGCAGGAAGGGCTTATCGGCGACGTGTACATGGCGCGTGGACTCTGTTTCAAATGGCGCGACACCATCGGACGCGCTCCCGTTGAGCCGGTTCCCGCTGGCGTGAACTACGATCTGTGGCTAGGCCCGGCGCCGCAGCATGAGTTTACGAAGAATCGATTCCATTACAACTGGCACTGGTTTTGGGACTATGGCAACGGCGACCTTGGCAACCAAGGCATTCACCAGCTTGACTTAGCGAGATGGGGCCTGGGCGTGAAGTATCCAACCAAGGTGAGCGCCATTGGCGGACACATGATGTTCGATGATGACCAGCAGACGCCCAACCTTTTGACGGCTTCCTATGAGTTCGACGAAGGGGGCAAGAAGAAGGTCCTAGTGTTTGAGGTGCGCCACTGGATTACTAACCACGAATCCGGGATCGGAGATGATGGCAAATCCCCAAACACCGTGGGTGCGGTGTTCTACGGGCCGAAGGGATATGTGGCGGTGTGGGACGAGGATCATGGCCGGTATCAAAGTTATTTAGGACGGGAACAGCAGCCTGGACCTTCAGGCGAAGACAAGGGAGATAACTGGGCCAACTTCATCGCAGCGGTTCGGAGCCGGAAGCGGTCGGATCTGAATGCTCCGATTGAGGAGGGTGCGATCTCGACGATGCTCGTGCATTTGGCCAATATCTCCTACCGAGTAGGTCGCACGCTGTACTTCGATCCAGTGGCGTTTACGTGCAAGGGCGATGCGGAGGCGAATGCGTTGTTTCAACGGCAGTATCGCGCCCCGTTCGTGGTTCCTAGCTTGGCCTCTGCCTGATCTTCCTCTCCCCGCTTGCAATCAGCTGCTGAATATAACGTAACGGGTGAAGCAACGATTTCAACAGGTGGCAACCCGCTACTTTGTACTACTATCTACTAATTTCTTCGCGGGCCGCGACGAATTTCTAACGCGTCGCGGAACCAGCACGGTGCGCTGCCAATGTGGGGCACCGCTTGGTTGCATGGTGAGCCTACCGCCGCAGTGTTTTCTTGGACGTTCTGAACTGATTCGCAGACTTGAAACCATTGCTGTTTGCGGCTATGTGGGGCAGCCAATCCTGGCTGCAGCCGGCTTTCGAGCCGGCTGGACAAGCTGGAAAGCTTGTCCGCAGGCAAGATTGCCTGCCCCACAACTGAAGTGCTAGAAGCCATTTTGTAAGAGCTTTTCGTGACAATGCTTAGGAACAGAAGGCCCTGTCCAACACCTTGCGAAACTCCACCCGCGCTGGCAGAGTACCAAATGCGCGTCCGCCTTCCGCCCCAAGCCGCGTTGCGCAAAATGCATCGGACACAAACGAGGGACTGTGCCGAATCAGCAGGCTCGCCTGCAAAGCGAGCGCCAGATCTTCCGCCAGCCGCCGGCCTTCTACTTCCGAAGCTTCCCGCTTCAAGCGCGATTCCAGCCCGGCTGCAAAAACATCGAACCTGGCTTCCCCGCCCCGCGCCAAACGAATTTCGGCAACCAATCTTTCCACCGACTCTGGCTCCTTCCTCATCGCGCGCAGAATGTCCAGGCAGATCACGTTGCCGGAGCCCTCCCAGATGGAATTGAGCGGCGACTTGCGGAAGAGCCGGGGCATGTTGCATTCTTCAACAAACCCGTTCCCACCGAGGCACTCCAGGGCTTCACCCACGGCTGCCGAGGCCCGCTTGCAGATCCAATATTTCGCTACGGCTGTCGCCAGCCTCGCGAAACTGCCCCCTTCATCAAAGGCGCGCGCCAACCGCATGGTCAGCACAGTAGCGGCCTCCGACTCAAGCGCCAAATCCGCCAGCACGTTTTGCATCAGCGGCTGATCAATCAGAAGTTTGCCGAAAGCACTTCTATGCCAGCAATGGTGGATCGCCTGCGTGAGCGCCTGCCGCATCAACGCAGCCGACCCGATTACGCAATCAAGCCTGGTGTGCCGCACCATTTCGATGATGGCCGGCACTCCGCGCCCCTCCTCGCCGATTCGTCGCGCCCTCGCCCGCACGAACTCTACCTCGCTCGAAGCATTCGACCGATTACCTAGTTTCGCCTTCAGGCGCTGAATGTGAAAAGCATTGCGCTTCCCATCATCCCAGCGAGGAAGTAAGAAGCAAGTGATCCCGCCCTGTGCTTGGGCCAGCACCAGAAAGGCATCGGACATAGGAGCGGAGCAGAACCACTTGTGACCAGTGATTAAGTACGCATCCCCGGCGCGCTCGGCTACCGTCGTGTTCGCGCGCACATCGGACCCGCCCTGCTTCTCGGTCATCGCCATGCCGATCAGCACTCCCGTCTTCTCGCCAGCTGGACGGAACCGTTCGTCGTAGTTCGTCGAGCTAAGCCCTGCCTTCCAAAATGCCGCTAGTTCAGGCTCAGCCCTCAGCGCAGGAACCGCCGAATAGGTCATCGAAATCGGACAGGTGTGCCCCTGCTCGTTCTGCGACGCGAGCATCATCAATGCGGCCCGCGCTACGTGCGCTCCTGGACGCGGTTCCACCCACGGCAAGTTATGCAACCCGTGAGCGACTGACATCCTCATCAAGTTGTGCCAAGCGGGATGAAACTCCACCTCATCGGTCCGCTCGCCAAACCGATCGTGCGTCCTCAGGACTGGCGCGAATTCGTTGGCCTGAAATCCCCAGCGGATCGCTTCCTCGCTTCCTGCCAGCCTTCCAAACTCGGCGACCTGCGGCTCCGCCCAGGTAGCGCATTCCCGCCGCAAAGCCTCCGAAAGTGCGGCATCCGATGTGTACGGGTTATAGTCCACAAGCGGAGGAGGCTGGTTCGAAGAAGCCATTAAATGAGCATAACCTTTATGGAAATGAGTGGTTTACCTGTATCGTGGAAGGTAGGGGCAACCTCTAATTACTGGGTATGAGCACAACGTTCGTTTTCTATGATCCGACTGGCCGCCGCTGGATCCGTTTTCGGCGAGCCTTCGGAATCACCGGCATCGTCTTTGCCATCTTTTTGGTTCTGTTCATCCTCAGCGTGATCAGCAATCCTCAGTTGCCGTCTCTGGGATTGCCTTCTGTCCAGCATCTCGCGAATTTCAGTGAAGTTTCCATCATCACGCGAGGGGAGAAGGCCACCAAGGCGATCCCTTATAAGTTTCACAAGCCGGTCACCTACATTCGGAACGGAGGCAATCCCGCGTTGCATGCCCGAACCGCGATCAAACCTCGCGAAGACCAGCCGCTTGTATTCGGATTTTACGTGAATTGGGACGAGGCCAGCAAAGTTTCGCTGCGCATGAACCTCTCTCATCTGACGCATCTAGTGCCGGAATGGCTGACTCTCAAGAATGGCAACGGCGACGTCGATGACCAGTCCGATGAACAGGTGGTCCAGATCGCCCGCGATGCCAAGCTGCCGATTTTAGCCGAGATCAATAACTATCGAAATGGCTGGCAAGCGGGCGATCTGCACAAAGTTTTAAACAACCCGGCAGCGCGCGAGAACCTCGTCGACAACATCTTCGCCAACTTGAAAGAGCACAAGTTCGCGGGCGTCAACATCGATTTTGAACAGTTGCCTGGTAAGGATCGCGGCAAGATGGTCGAGTTCATGCAGCAGCTCAGCGCGAAGCTGAAGCCTGCGGGACTAATCCTCACCGAGTCTGTTCCCACGGACGACGACGGCAGCTACGACATCAAGGACCTCGCCGAGATCAACGACTTTATCGTGCCCATGGTTTATGACCAGCACTATCAGTCGGGCACGCCGGGTCCGGTCGCCTCGGAGCAGTGGTTTCAGGATCAGCTCGATGCGTTGCTGAAGCAGTTGCCTCCGGCGAGGACAGTGATCGGTTTCGGAAACTACGGATATGACTGGGTGATTGGTTCGAGCAAGGGCGGGGTGGAAGTCACCTACGGCGACGTGATCGCCGCAGCGGTGGCCAACAAGGCTCAGATCCAGTGGAGCAAGGATACTCAGAATCCGTATCTGAAATTTCAAAGCGGCAAGGATCAGCATGAGGTCTGGTTCCTGGATGCGGTTACTGCGCTCAACCATATCGAGGATGTATCCAGCAACGGGTATCGCGGCGTGGCGCTCTGGCGTCTGGGCGCGGAAGATCCCGGCATGTGGACCGCAATTCCTCAGCACGGATGGCCCGACCAAACCTTCAACGCTGGCGCGCTATTCCATTTGACCGCTCAAAAATCGGTGCAGCATTACGGGGAAGGCGAGGTGCTGCGCATCGTGGACCGGCCGCGCGACGGCTCGCGGAATGTCTGGAAGGATAAGGACGGCAACTTCGAAGAGACCTACCAGTCGCTGCCTTCTTACTACGTGCTGGAACACACGGGAGGGGCAGTCCCGAAGCTGATGACGTTCACGTTCGATGATGGACCGTCGGACTATACGAATGCCGTGCTGGATGTTTTGAAGCAGAAGCAAGTACCAGCAACGTTTTTCGTGATCGGCGAAAATGCCGAGCAGTATCCTGGGGAGGTTCGGCGCGAGTACACCGAGGGCCACGTGATCGGGAACCATACTTATACGCATCCCAACGTGGCGAAGGAGTCCGAGGAAGCGACCAATCTCGAATTGAATACGACGCTGCGGCTGATTGAGCATGATACCGGCCACGGGTCGATCTTATTTCGTCCTCCTTACAATGCGGATAGCGAACCCCAGACCCCGGAAGAGCTATTGCCGATTCAACGCGCGCAGGATCGGGGTTACATTACGATCGGCGAGAAGATCGACCCGCGCGACTGGGAGATCGGCACCACGGCCGATAAGATTCTGTCCCAGGTGATTGAGCAGAAGGATGACGGCCATATGATCCTGCTGCATGACGGCGGCGGGGATCGCAGCGCCACCCTAGCTGCTCTGCCTCGGATCATTGACACGCTGCGCGCACAGGGTTACCAGTTCGTCCCGCTCGAACAGCTAATGGGCCGCACGCGCGACCAGTTGATGCCGGTGCCGAGCGTCAAGGAACAGCGCTGGGCCAGCATTGAAGGCGAGGCTCTGGTGACGAAAGGAAATTTCAAAAAGGCGATCGGGCTCCTGTTTCTGGTCGCCATCTACCTAACGCTGCTCCGTTCGCTGGTATACGGCGTCCTCGCGATCTTTGAGAAACGCAAGGCGAGCAGGAGAGTCTTCGATGCGAGCTACCGGCCCGGCGTGTCCGTTGTCATTGCGGCATACAACGAAGAGATGGTGATACGGCGGACGGTTCAATCGATACTCGATAACGGGTATCCAGACCTGGATGTCGTGGTTGTCAACGACGGTTCGAAGGACCGGACGCTAGAAGTGCTGCACGAAGCCTTCGATCACGAGCCGCGCGTGCGCGTGCTGACCCAGGCGAATCAGGGAAAGTCGGCGGCGCTGAATCACGGGATCGGAGCTTCCCGGCATGAGATTTTGGTGGCGCTCGATGCCGACACCATTTTCCGCAAGGGAACCATTGCGATGCTGGTGAGGCATTTCTGCGATTCGAAGGTCGGGGCCGTGTCGGGGAATGCGCGGGTGGGCAATCGCCGCAAGCTGATTACGCGGTTTCAATCGATTGAGTACATCTGCGGTTTCAATCTTGACCGCCGCGCGCTGGATCTGCTGAACGCCATTACTGTTGTTCCGGGTGCAGTAGGGGCATGGCGCAAGGATCTGGTTTTGGGGGTCGGCGGATTCGGCGACGACACGCTGGCCGAAGATACGGATCTTACCCTGGCGATTCGACGCCTCGGGTATGAGATTCGCTACGAAGAGAACGCCATTGCCTACACGGAAGCGCCGGAGACTACCAGAGATCTCGCCAAGCAACGTTTCCGCTGGGCGTTTGGGACGCTGCAGGCTGCCTGGAAACATCGCGATGCGACGTTCAACTGGAATTACGGCTATCTGGGAATGCTGGCGCTCCCGAGCATTTGGATTTTCCAGGTGCTACTGGCGGCGTTGTCACCCTTTGCCGAAATCTCGATGTTCGTGGCGCTGTTCGCGGGAAATTGGCGGATCGTGCTGCTTTACTATTTCGGGCTGTTTGTGCTGGAACTGCTGACAGCGTCGCTCGCATACTCGCTTGAAAAAGCGAAGCCAACTGACTTAGCCTTGCTGTTCCTGCAGCGGATCTACTATCGGCAGTTGATGTATTACGTGCTGGCGAAGTCGATCCTCTACGCCATGCGCGGCAGACTGGTCGGGTGGGGAAAATTGGAGCGTCGGGCGACCGTGGAGGCCTAAGTAAGCGGGGCGGTATCCTTGTAACAGTGACGTTGAACTTCCATTTGGACCAGTATGAAGGCCCTCTTGACCTCCTGCTGGACCTGATCCGCAGGCAGCAGATCAACATCTACGACATCCCTATCGCCTCCATCACTTCCCAGTATTTGGAGTACATGCAGAAGGCGGTCGAACTCAATATTGAGATCAGCTCCGAGTTCGTTTTCATGGCTGCCAGCCTCATTCATATCAAGTCAAAGCTGCTGCTTCCGCGCGATCCGGAACTCGAGAAAATCGCGCCTGAGGAAGACCCCCGCTCGGAACTGGTTTCGAAGCTTCTCGAACATGAGCGCTTCAAGAACGCCGCTGAGATGCTACAGCAAAAGCGCATGGTGGAAGAGGCAATCTGGTCAAATCCGCAGATGAAGCTGTTCAGCGCCCAAGATGATAATCCGGGCCTGGACGTGACCATGATCGACCTGGTTCAGACGTTCCAGACAATCCTGGAACGAGCCAAGAACCGCCCGA
Organism: Bryobacterales bacterium; assembly: GCA_025353235.1. GTDB lineage: Bacteria > Acidobacteriota > Terriglobia > Bryobacterales > Bryobacteraceae > JANXQZ01. The sequence goes on along the minus strand of JANXQZ010000004.1, from coordinate 2,078 downwards.
TTTACGAGATCGGCCAAGAGAACGTCAGCGTGCCGGAGATGATTCGATATCTGGAGTCCATCTTCAAGAAGTCGCGACGCAACGAAGCGATCTCGGCGTCCGAACTGTTTCAGCGGCAGAAGAGTCGACGGGCGATGATCTGCCTGTTTCTAGCGGTCCTGGAGCTAGTGAAGCGGCAAGCCATCTTGCTGACCCAGAGAGACGCGTTCGGGGACATTGGTCTGAAGAAGAATGAGAGCTTTGAAGAAGTCTTAGGCACCGGCGATTTGCTAGCCGCAGTCGAACAGGAATACACCTAAGGATGGAACAATTAGAAGTGAATTCCACAACGGAGGAAGAGGAGATACTCGCCGAGCAGCTCTTTATCGTTCCAGGCCACGACCGCGCCGAGACCGCCGAAGCCAAGCTAAAAGCAGTCCTCGAAGCGGCCATTTATGTAACCGAGGAACCGCTCACATTTGCACAGATGGCAACGGCACTTCAGCAGCCGCCCGATGTTGTTAAGAGGCTGCTGGACGAGTTGACCGCCGACTACGCTAAGGAAGATCGGGGGCTAATAATTCGAGAGGTCGCTGGCGGCTTCAAGATGGCCACCAAGCCCGAGCATCACGAAGCGATTCGCGCCTTCGTGAAGAGTCTCAAGCCCCCGCTGAAGCTGTCGCTCCCTGCTCTGGAGACGCTGGCCGTGGTGGCCTACAAGCAGCCAATTACTGCGCCTGAGATCATGGACATTCGCGGGGTGCAAGGCGCGAGCGTGCTCAGAACCCTGCTTGATCGCAAGCTGATCGCCACTGCCGGCCGCAAACAGGTGGTTGGCAAACCCATTCTGTACAAAACCACCAAAGAGTTTCTGATCCAGTTTGGGCTGAAAGACTTGAGCGAATTGCCCACCTTGAAGGAGTTCGAAGAACTTGGCCGCATGGCCTTGAATGACCCGGATTCGCAATCGCCCGCCCCCGACGCCGTGGAGACGCCCCGGGAACAACCGACCGAAAATCAAACCTAGAATGCCCGAAGAACGATTGCAGAAACTGATCTCCCAAGCGGGAGTGGCTAGCCGCCGCAAGGCTGAAGAGCTGATCGTGGCCGGAATGGTGACCGTGAATGGAAAGACGATCACCGAACTGGGCACCAAAGCCGATCTCGCCAGCGACCACATCAAGGTAAATGGCAAGCTTCTAAAAGCCCCCAGTCGGCTGCTGTATTTTGCCATGAATAAGCCGAAGGGCTGCGTCACCACCATGGACGATCCAGAAGGCCGACCAACGGTGATGGATTTGGTGAAAGGCGTGAAGGATCGCATCTTCCCCGTGGGGCGGCTGGATTATCAGAGCGAGGGCCTGCTCATCATGACCAATGATGGCGACTTCGCAAACCGGATCACTTCTACGAAGAACCACGTGACCAAGACCTACATGGTGAAGATCAAGGGCCATCTTACACAGGAGCAGGAAGAGCAGTTCCGGCAGGGCGTTCCGGTCAGCGGAAAGCGCACCCTCCCGGCAGGCTTAAAACTGCTGAAGCTTGCGGACAACCCCTGGTATGAAGTCCGTCTCATTGAGGGTCGCCAAAATCAAATCCGAATCATGTTCAAACATTTTGGCCACCTTGTGGAAAAGCTGAAGCGGGTGAAGATCGGCTTTCTGGCGCTGGGTCCGATCAAGGCTGGGGAGATGCGGCATCTAACGCCAGCGGAGATCGGGCGCTTTAGAAAGATCTTGAAAATGGATGAGGATAAGAACGATGGCTGATATCGCCAAGTTACTGAGGAACAGCCGGACCATTGCGGTGGTGGGACTCTCGCACAAGCGCACCCGTCCCAGCTATGGAGTTTCGGAATACATGCAGGAAGCCGGATACCGGATCATCCCTGTCAATCCTCAGGAAACCGAGGTTCTTGGCGAGAAGGCTTACGCCCGACTTGAGGACATACCCGAGCCGATCGATATCGTGGATGTGTTCCGCCGCTCTGAATTCGTTCCTGAAATCGTTGACGCCGCGATTCGAGTGAAGGCCAAGGCGGTTTGGCTGCAGGAGGGAGTTATCCACGACGAAGCAACGGAAAAAGCTCGATCGGC
>JANXQZ010001241.1 GCA_025353235.1 Bryobacterales bacterium | reverse complement strand
GTTCACTTGAGGGTCGATTGCGTTGATGCCGTCGATCTGCCAGTTGGTGGATTGAGCCCGCGAACCGGCGGCCGCGAATCCTCCTGCCTGGGTTCCGGCCGCGCTGAAAGTGACGCCGGGGGTGAGGATGGCGATGTCGTTGAAGCGCCGATTAGCCGTGGGCAGGTACTGCACCAGAGTGGAGTTGAAGGCGGTTCCTGTGGAGACGCGTTCGGTGTCCAGCACGGTGGCCGCGCCGGTGACTTCCACGGTCTCGCTGACCTGTCCTACTTCGAGCTTGAAATCGACCGTGACGATCTGATCCACAAGCACGGCGATGTTCTTAGAATCGGCACGGCGGAATCCGGGAGCTTCCACCGTGACCTCATAGGTGCTGGGAGCGATCTGAAGAAATTGGTAGAAGCCGGTGTCGTCGGAGGAGGTCTTCGCCGAGACATCGGTTCCCTGGTTGCGGAGCGCGATGATTGCATTCGGGACTACGGCTCCAGAGGCATCCCGGATAAACCCTTTAATTGCGCCCACGGGTGCAGCCGATAGCTGCGCCAACGCGGCTGTGAGCAAAACGAGTGAAATGCGAAGCGATTTCATGCGAACCCCTTTATTGAAGCGATGTCCAAATCAGGCTGGCAAATCGACGGGGACAGCCAAGGGAGGATCTTGCGCGACCGAGGCGCGAACGCTCCTGAGCCTGGTTGGTTGTTGTGCCGATTGTAACATCGAACTGCGATTGCGGCTTGTGGTGCAAAGCGCGGCTGCAAGTGGGAATGGGTCACGCGTGCAGGCCGCTTGATCCTCGCGTGCTCCACGGCGCTGTTTCGGCTACGTTGACGTTCGTGCTCGAGAAGGATATCGCCATACGCGGTCCCAGCATTGAAATACGACGATCGGCGCGCAAATACGGCGGCCAGAGGACAACGGAAGGCATGGAGAGGTATTATTGAGCTGGAGAATATATGGAACACCAACACGATCACACGCACGAGCACGACCATCAACACAAGCACGAAGACCAGGTCCACAGTCATCCTCATGAACACACCCATAGTCACGAGCACGAACACGGAGCGGATCACGAAAAACACACCCACGAACATACTGACCACGAAACCGACTCGCACGAGCACAAACATAAGTAGAGTGGCCATTGCCCTCTGTCTGACCGACCAACTGCGTGTTTGTACTACCTCGAGGCCGATTTCCGAAAAACTGGAGGCATGTCCACCGTTCCTTGGGACGATGGGGCTGGGATCGTAGTGTAGAGACCCCTACTTGGCGGATTCCGCCTTGGCGATTTCTACCGCAAACGCATAGGTCGGCCCTAGCATGTTTGATCGGAATATCACCCACTTCTGGTCGGGGGAAAAGCTGACGTTGGGCTCCAGTCGGTAGCGGTGTTTCGCCATGTTGACCAAGCGCTCCGCATGCAACACTCCGGGCTTCACGAAACTCTTATCGTCGAGACCGTGCAGAGCGGTCAACTCCGGGCGGAAGAGATAAATCCATTGGCCGTCCTGTGCATGGGCAACCTGCCCTATATCTCCACCATCTCCGCAGAGCAGCGTGCCATCGCGGTTGACATTGAAATGGATAGACCATTCATTTCGTTGCAGATGATACCAGGTCCGTTCCTCACTCTCTACGTTGTACCCGGCCAACCAAAAATCTTCTCCGCGGGGGGTCTGCAAGTCATACCAAATAGTCTTACCGTCTGCGCTCCAGAACTCATGGCCGAATATCTCCATCGCCATAGTCCGAGTGTGGATCTTGCTGATCTTGCCGCTATCGATGTGAATCGTCCAGATGCGGTCCACTTTATGCCAGGGACCTTCATGGCAGAACATGAGAAGGTTGGGGTCGGTGGGCGAAAATTCCAGGTGGTTCAGCCAGTCGGTAGCTCGATGAATCACCTTCAATTCGGACGTTTTCACGTCGATGGTGAACATGGCCATGGGAAGATGCGCTGCTAATCGCTGCTCCATCATTTGCCCTTTATTCAGGGGCTGGTCCAGAATCTGGGGCTGTTGGGGAACTGCGGCTGGGGGCGGCGTTGGAGCCTTTGCTTCAATGTAAGTCCCGGCCAGCAGGGTCTCGTCGGCGTTGACAGTAGCCACCGATCCGCCGGGCGGAAGCTTGGCGATCTCTCGAGTTACGCCGGAATCGACATCGGTGGAGAACACGGATCCAGACTTGAGATAGTAGACGTTCTGCGTCTTGCGCCCCGTCACGATTACCCTGACCTTGCCGACAACGGCCGACTTCGCGACACCCGTCTTGAGGTCCAGAGACGAGATACCCTCAGGCGTAGTGAACACCATCTTAAGCCCGTCTGCTGTGTATCCGTTTTGATTGAAGTAAAGACTCGCGCTATTCGGCTCATCGGTAAGGCGGACGATCCGATGCCCGGTATCGGGGTCAATCCAGGTCTTCGGAGGCGCATCGGCGGCCGCGGCCTGAGCACATCCAGCAAGCAGGAGGCCGGCAATCAGTTCTTTTACTTGAGACATGTAGATTAGAAGTAGATCTTAATTCCGAACTGCAGATAGCGCTGCTGGTTCAATCGAGTATTGTTTTGCAGTCCGCCTCCGATCGCATTGCCGGAGTTGAGATTATTGCGAATCTCGTAATATTTAAACCCATTGCCACTGGGATCCAGAATATTAAACGAGTTAGCCGGAGTGCTGCTGAAGTGCGCGGGAAGCTGCGTAGTGTAGTAGTTGTTCGGCAAGGTATTGTTAGCGTTCTGCTGCGAGAGCACCGTGTTTTGAAAGCTCGCGAGGGCAGCCGCGCCGCGTGGATCGGTAATAGGGAAAGCAGTGGCCGGGTTTGCTGCGGCCCACAAATTGTAAGCAGTTTGCAGCGTAGCCGGCGTCCAAGTCAGGCTGGGGTAATTGCCGAAGAGATCGGTTCCGCCGCCGACATTGGCCGCCGTCCGAAACACGGGGTGATTCAGCGCGTTAAGCGCGTCCACGCGAAACTGGATGCGCCGCTTCTCGCCGATTTTGAAGTTCTTCTGAACGGATAAATCCAGGGTTTGGTCCAGAGGCCCGGTGATGCCGGAAATGGTGCGCGGCGCGTTCCCGAGCTGACCAGCCGGAGGTAGTTCGAAAGCGGAATAATTCACATAGGGAGCGCAGAGATTTCCAGTCGGACAACTGCGCTTCCAGTCCGGATTGATAAGCGGCACGCCCGCTACGATATTCGGACGAATTTCGTGGGTGTGAGTAGTATCGATGTAAGTGTCGGTCGCGATGGTGGGAGTGAAGGGATAGCCGGTGGTCATGCGCTCGACACCCGCCACATTCCAATTTCCCAGTGCGAACTGCAGAGGCTTCCAAGCATTGGCACCGAAGGGCTGACCCTGTCCGAAGGGAAGATCATAGACGGCGACCAGGTTCCAGGCGTAGGGAATGTTATAAGTGGACACCGACCGGTCACTCGCAGCCGTTGCGCCAAAGCTATATTGCCCACCCCCGACGCTGCCTGTAGTGAGAGAGTTCTTATCGGGGCTGGCATCCGAGGCGTTATCGAGAGACTTGGACCAGCGAAAATTCGTGTACATCGTCAGATGATTGGCTTGCCAGCGATAACTGACAAGAGCCGAGTTAAAACTGCTGTTCCCGGATGCATCGCCGAAGCTGCTGACCCCGGCATAGCCGAGGTAGGGCGACGCGAGGGAGTACAGGGGAACCGTTAACGCCCCGCCGCTGGAATTCTTTCGGCCCAGGGGATCGGCTACCGTATTGCTCGCTTTGACATTCAGATTGATCAGCGAGGCCAGGTAGCTGGCAGGCGGGCTGTTCAAAACAACCGAAGGCATGTAGAGATGCGTGCCCTTGGCGCCTGCGTAGGAAACCTCCAGGAGGCCGCGCGAGCCGAGTTGCCGCTGCAGGGAGAGACTCCAATTCTGAACATAGGGTATGGCCGTTTCGCCGGTCTGAGTGCTGCCAGGGAAGTTGACCGCCGCATTGTAGACCAAGCCGCTCGGATTGTCGTTGAGTCCCAAGACCTGTCTAAATGGAATGGCTGGGACATAGGGCGGATTGGAGGAGAGGCGCGTAACTGGAATACCGGTGGTTCCATCGCTGGCGACCACTGGCGTGGTGTACGTCTGCCCGGCAGTCTCGCCATAGTTGGCCGCGCCGGAGGTGAAGTTGGGAACCGGATTGCGGTTCTGGCCAGTGAGTGGAGAATGCGAAATTCCATAGCCTCCCCGGACGACCCAGTTCTTCAGATAGGCAAGCCTAGGGCTGTAGGCGAAGCCGATGCGGGGTTCGAAATCGAGCCAGTGAATCGGGTTGAGATACGGCGAACGTCCGCCATAGCCGGCAAAAGCGAACGGGACCACGGTAGCTTGCGTAACTACGGGAAGCCCGCTAGCAACGGAAGCGGGCAGGCAATCGGGAAGCTGACAAGGGGTTGGAAGCTGGACCGTCTTGGCAAGAGCAGGATTGAGGAAACCCTGCAGGTTATTTTTCTCGATGCGCGGAAGTTGCAGCGAGTAACGCAGGCCGATATTGAACGTGAGATTCGACCTCACGCGCCAGTCGTTTTGCACGTACCCTGCCGCGGCGTTCCATCGATAGTAATAAGGAATGGCAGTGTTGGCGAGAGCGATGGACTGGGGCACGCCGAGAAGAAAGCTCGCCACCGGATTTCCTCCAATCGCCGATTGCGTGCCTGCGGCTCCGGTCTGGTCAGTTTGGAGATAGCGGAATTGATAGTTCCCGCCATCAATGCTGTAGAGCGACTCTGCGTTCAGGAGGGCGCGCGAGAGATCCACCCCGAACTTCCAGGTGCTTGCGCCTCGTGTAACGTAGATGTTGTCCGCGATTTCATATTGCTGCTCCAGGCTGTAGCCCAATGTGGATGGCTGCGATCCAATGTTAGCGGGGCTGTTCCCGTTGTCATAGATATTGATCAGTGGCAAGCCCCCTTTGGTCAAGCTGGGGAGCCCGTTCTCTCGGCTAAGGTTCTGTCCGGAGTTGACGTCGAATTGAGGCGATAACTGGCCGCTGAAGTCGGCTCGCGTGTAGGCAAGGCGAAGCTCGTTTACGACGGTAGGCGAGATGATCTGGGTATCGCTCAACGTATACTGGTGGGCCTTGCTATAGGAGCCGCTGTTCCCGTTCGTCGGATAGGCAGGATCGTTAGCGCTGATGCCCACTACCGGGACGGAGGTCCAGCGGAAACTGAGGTGATTGTTGTTGCCGAAATTGTGATCGATCTTGGTGTTGTAGCGGGTGCTCTGATTGCTTAAGTACTGATAAGTGACGTAGTCCTGCAAGACACCGTTGCCATCCAAGAAGTAAGGAGTATTGGACCTGGGAACGTACTTCAGCAGCTTCAGTGCAGTAGGGTCCTGCATAGAAGCCGGGATAATATTGCCGGGGAACTGCGGATAGATCGCACCAGCGGCGAGGGGAGCGATGATCAGCTGATCGCCCGCCTGAATGAACTGGTTGTAAATCCTGGTATTGTTATTCGGGAGAAAAGCCGACGCGGGAAAGACGCTCTGCAGACTCGCGGGAACGTAGGCGTTCTGGCCGTTGAGCTGGACGAGGTTGCTGAAATCGCCTGCGCGCATGGCGTCGGTCGGAACGGTGGCTAGCTGCTGCTGCTTGTCGCTTTGGTAGCGGGGTTCCCCGGCGAAGAAGAAGAAAGTCTTGTTGCGGCCATTGTAGAGTTTCGGGATGATGACAGGGCCGCCTAGCTGGCCGTCGAATTGATTCCAGCGAAGATTGTTTACGGGCCGATTCACGGTAGCTTGCGTAAAGGGCGACGCGTTGGCAGCGGGATTGCGGTTGTACCAAAGAGCCAGGCCGTTGAAGTCGTTGGTGCCGGACTTGGTCGTGATGCTGATAATCCCGCCTCCGCTCTTTCCGTATTGAGCGTCGAAGCCGTTGGTCTGAACCGTGAACTCCTGAACCGTTTCCGGGGAAAACGAGACGGCTTCGCGCGCCAGACCCACGCCCGTGTTATTAATTCCGTCGGCGAGCAGGTTCGTGCTGCCTGCCCGTCCGCCGTTCGCTTGCAGATTGTAGCCCGGCAGCGGCGCGCCTCCGGTTAACTGCGGGTCAGAAGTTCCCACATCGCCGGTGACGTTGCCTATCGTGATGGCAAGATCGAGAACGCTGCGAGTGGGCAGCGGCGTTTCGTTCAGCAGGCGCGAACTGATGGTTTGACCAAGCGTTCCCGACTCGGTATTCAGAACAGCGCCATTGGCCGTCACCGTTACTTCGGTGGCGACATCCCCCGTTTGCAGAACGACATTTGCGGTAACCACGGTAGAAGTATCTACCTTGACGTTTTCGAGCACTGCCTTTTTAAAGCCTGGAGCAGAGACCTCGATGCGATACGTGACCGGATCCAAATTTTCCTGAATAAAGCTGCCCTGATCGCTCGTCTTTAGCCTGCGTGACTCATTGGTGCCAACGTTGACGATCAGCACGGCAGCACTGGGAACGGATCCTCCGCTTGCATCCGTCACGTTGCCGCTTATTCCGCCGCGGTTGGTTTGCGCAAGGACATAGCAGGTAGGCAAAAAGACGCCGACAAGCAATAACGGAGAGTTCCGTCGCAAGGATTGTATAACCATCATGGCCTCATATCCAAATTCGGAAGATATCATAAGTCGAGCAACGCGAAGATGCCGGTGTACCATTAGAGATTAATTTCATGAACGATCTGTTCGAGGTGGTCAAGCCCGGCGCACGAGACTGGCTCCTGGCGGAAGCTCTGGATCCGGACCGCCTTCCGGCACACATCGCGATCATCATGGATGGGAATGGCCGCTGGGCTCGGCGCAGGAATCTTCCTCGGGTGGCTGGGCATCGCGCCGGGATGGAGCCGGTCAGGGTCACCATTGAAACCTGCGCCCGTCTTAAAATTAAGGCCCTAACTCTATACGCCTTCTCTACGGAAAACTGGAAGCGGCCCGCCGGGGAAGTCGACATGCTTTGGCGTCTTCTCAGGCTGTATTTGCGCAGGGAGATGCCCGATTTGATGCGCAACGATGTTGTCTTCTCCTGTCTCGGAAAGATTGAAGGGCTACCCGGTCCAGTTCAGGACGAAATTGAATCGGCCACTCTGCGGACCGCAGGCAACGGGGGTTTACGGCTGAATGTGGCGATCAACTATAGCGGCCGCTCCGAAATTGTGGATGCGTTGAACAACATCCTGGCGGAAGCCAGGCGGGACGGGAAGCTTGACACTCTCGAGATCGACGAGGAAGCCATCTCAGCGCATCTCTCCACGGCTGGCCTGCCCGACCCTGATCTGTTGATTCGCACGTCTGGCGAGATGCGAATCAGCAACTTTTTGCTGTGGCAGATCGCCTACTCCGAACTGTACGTGACCGATACGCTGTGGCCGGA
>JANXQZ010001238.1 GCA_025353235.1 Bryobacterales bacterium | reverse complement strand
CTGTCCGAACTAGGCATCCCGGACGTACGCATCTCATTCTTCCCAAGCTGGATTCCAGATGGCAGAGAGTTCGTCTCGGAACGTGCCCGCGCCCGGTGGCCACGACATCGCAAGTACTGCGCAGAGTTCGTTCCCAAGCCTGGATGGGTGGATGTCTCCGCCGGCGCTTGGAGATCCATCTTCTACGGGAATGAAGCCGAATACCCAGAGGTGCAACCTCAGCACGAAGCTCGAAAATATTTGGACGGCCCCGACCTCCTAAAGTTCGAAGGCTTTGGACCCTATGGCCAACCTCGCTTCGAACGCGCCCGCGCCTTAGCCGACGCTGGATTTTCTCCCCGTGCCTTCGAACTAAGTGCCGGATTCATGCGGAGCGAATTTATCCCTGGCCAGCCCCTTGCCGCCGAGTGCCGCGATCCGCACTTGATTAAAACCATGGCCGAGTATCTCGCATTCCGAGCAACCGAGTTCCGGGTCGACGACGGCACGCCCTTGGACGAACTAAACACCATGATCGAGGTGAACTGCGGCGCCAAGTTTACGAAACTACCCGGCCCCACCCAACCCGTGATCACCGACGGACGCATGCTCCCGCACGAATGGATCGCCACCGAACGCGGCTACCTGAAAACAGACTCGGTGGATCATGGGGACAATCATTTCTACCCGGGTCCAACCGACATTGCTTGGGATCTGGCAGGCACAATCGCCGAGTTCCGCTTCAACAACTCCGAATCGCGCGCCTTCGTCGACCAATACATAGCTCACTCGCGAGACCGCCATGTTGCCGACCGGCTCCCGTTCTTTCGCGCCGCATACTCGGCCTTTCGTAAGGGCTACCGAAAAACATATGACCACTGACCAAATTCAACAAAACGTGGTCAAACTAGGGCCTTGGTTCCACAACCTGGACCTTAACGGCGTGAAGACCGCCCCGGATCACTTCCTGGGCGATTATCCCGCCATCAAATGGCAAGACTTCGAGCATGCGATTCCCGCCGACCTGCGGGGTAAATCGGTTCTGGACATCGGATGCAACGGAGGCTACTACTCAATCGAAATGAAAAGGCGCGGGGCCGATCGTGTTCTGGGAATAGACTTCGATGACGACTACCTGGCCCAGGCCAAGTTCGCCGCGGCCATCAAGGGGTACGAAATCGAATTCCGGACCTTATCGGTTTACGATGTCGCCCAGCTTAAAGAGCAATTCGACATCGTGCTCTTCATGGGCGTTCTTTACCATCTGCGACACCCCCTGCTCGCGCTCGATCTGCTGCATGAGCACGTCGTGAAAGACCTGCTCGTCTTTCAATCGCTCATGCGCGGAAGCGCCGAAGTGGAACCCGTGGAAGAGAACTACCCGTTCAGTGCACGGGAGATTTTCGATCAGCCCGGCTACCCGCGCATGCACTTCATCGAAAATCGCTATTCGGATGACCCTACCAACTGGTGGATCCCCAACCTGGCCTGTGCTCAAGCGATGTTGCGCAGCGCGGGCTTTGAAATTCTCGACCATCCCGAAGAGGAAGTCTTGATTTGCAGGAAGGCGAGGCCATGATCGAAGCCGCAATGCTCTGGAACGAGCCGAACAACCTTTCGCACTGGGACTTCGAAATCGACCCGGAATGGCAGGCTTTTGGCAATATGGTAAAGGCGGCCTCGAATGCCATCTACGCCGAAAATCCGCGAGTGCCGCGCGTGCTCGGAGGCATTTCGCCAATCGACGCGCGCTTCATCGAACGCATGCAGAAAATGTATGTATTAAGCTTTATCGACGTGGTTGCGGTGCACGGATTTCCGCTCGATTGGAACCACTGGCAAATTCATGAATGGCCGGAAAAGCTGGACGAGATTCGAGAGGTCACCAACCTTCCTTTATGGGTATCGGAAGTGGGGGTGTCCACATTCGGGGCCGAGGAAGTGCAACAGTTCGGCCTAAAGCGGACCGCCGAATTGCTGATCGGAAAGGTTCCGAAAATCCATTGGTACAGCCTGTACGATCTGCCGCGTGCATGGCCCGCCACTACTCGTCATCGCGAGGCGGAAGGCTCCTCATACTACCGGCATTTCTATATGGGACTGCTTCGGGAGGACGGAAGTCCAAAACTCGCGGCTAGCGAATTCTCCTGTTACACTCCCGACCTCGGAATCTGCCAGTGGTTCCATTTCGAGGATCCACGTCTGGATAATGCTATCTGTGCGATGCGGGATCTGGGAGTGAAATACCTGAGAACGGGCCTGAGCTGGGCTGACAGCCATCGTCCCGGCGCGGAGGCTTGGTTCGACTGTCAGATGAAGGCGCTGGAACCTTTCGACGTTACCGTGACGTTCTGCTTTACTCCCGAGTCGTGCGGCGTGCGTCCAAACCATACCAGCCCGCCCAAGAATGTGGAAGAATACGCAGAGTTCTGCGGAAGGATGATACGGCGTTATGGGAATTGATACTCCGCACTCCGGCTGGACTCCGATCCTGCTGGTGGTAGCGCATCCTGACGATGAGACCATCGGCGCAGGAATTCAGCTGATGCGCTGGGACCCGTCCCGCGTAACCTTGGTACATGTCACCAATGGCAGCCCGCGCGATCTTCACGACGCCTCGGACCATGGGTTTAAGACCGGAGAAGACTATCTCCACGAGCGTCGCCGGGAGCTGTATGCCGCCCTCGACATCCCCGGAATCAGGCCGGATCAGTGCATCGAATTCAAATACGTCGACAAAGAAGCGATGCTGAACATGCCCGAGATCACTGGGAGGTTGATGGCATTGATGGAGGAACTTCGGCCGGGTGCGGTTTACACGCATCCTTATGAAGGGGGACACCCGGATCATGATTCGGTGGCCTTCGCGGTCGCACAGGCCGCGCAGGTTCCAATAATGGAGTTCACTTCCTACCATGAGGGTCCCAGCGGGCTGATCACGGGTCAGTTCCTAAATGGCGGGGAAACCGAGACCCTCGAATTCACCGAAGAGGAAAAGGCCAGGAAGAGAACTATGCTTCGATGCTTCCGATCCCAGCAGAATGTGCTGGCCGATTTTGCCATTGATGCCGAGAAGTTCCGCCCCGCACCTAAGTACGATTTCTCCAAACCTCCCCATTCGGGTACTTTGCATTATGAAAAGCTCGGTTGGAACATTTCTGGCGAAGAATGGCGAAAAGAAGCGGCCGAGGCACTCCAAGTGCTAGAAGCTCGACGGTCGTTATGAAACTTACGGTTTTGAGCGTGGCTTACCCGCTGACTCCGGTGGGACCCGATGCGGTAGGCGGCTCCGAGCAGATTCTCACGTTGCTGGACGCAGCGCTTACCCGGGCAGGACACCGGTCCCTGGTTGTCGCCTGCGAGGGCTCGGCCACTGAAGGAACCTTGCTCGCCACGCCAAAGTGGGAAGGTCCTCTCACCGAGGAAGTGCGCAACTGGGGTCGACAGCAGCATCACATTGCGATCGAGAAAGCGCTGAAGGACTGGCAAGTGGACTTCATTCATATGCACAGCCTCGATTTTCACTGCTATTTGCCAACCGGGAGCATTCCCTTGCTTACTACTCTGCACCTCCCGCCAGATTGGTATCCAGCGAGTGTGTACAAGCCGAAGCGGGCCAATACATGGCTGCAGTGCGTCTCGAAGTCCCAGACTCAATGCTGCCCCGACAGTGCCAGGATGCTCCCGCATATTAGCAATGGGGTTGATATCAACCGCCTGCGGGTGGATTATGCCAAGCGCAATTTCGTGGTAACGCTGGGTAGGATCTGCCCGGAAAAAGGCTTGCATCATGCAATCGAGGCCGCCAGAAGGGCCGACATGCCTCTGCTGCTGGCTGGAGAGGTCTTCAAGTACGAGGCTCATGAGCAGTACTTCCAAAGCGATATTCTGCCTCGTTTGGACGATCAACGCCGCTTCATTGGGCCAGCCGGGTTTCGTCGCAAACGCAGAATGCTTACGCAGGCCAGGTGTCTGCTGATCCCGAGCCTAGTTGCCGAAACCAGCTCTCTCGTGGCTATGGAGGCGTTGGCCTGCGGAACGCCGGTGATCGCGTTTCCATCGGGAGCGCTTCCCGAGGTTATCGATGACGGAAAGACCGGTTTCCTCGTGCAGAATGAGCGTGAGATGGCGGAAGCGATCAAACGAATTGGGATGCTCAATCCTGAAGTGTGCAGACGAACGGCTCGCGAGCGCTTCTCGGCTGCCCGGATGACCGGGCGCTACTTGGAGCGCTATGTCGACCTGATTGATCGCGCCGCAGTCCGCATGGCCCCGCAAACCGCCGACACCTCGGCTTTGTCTTATGGCGACGGTCGTTGAAAGAATCGCAGCTATTCACCGTCTGCGAGAGATCCAAACTGAATGGGACACCCTTTGGTACCGCACGCCCAATGCGAGCCCCTTCCAGCATTCCGCATGGCTTCTGCCTTGGTGGGACACCTTTGGAAGCGGCGAGGTGTTCAGCTTTGCCGTGCGCAGCGACGGGGAGTTGGTTGGTCTAGGCTTATTCTTTCTGCACACCTGGAATGATAGAAGACAAGTGACGTTTCTTGGCAACGGGGTATCCGATCACCTGGACATTCTGGGCAATGAGGCGGGAATCTTGGAGGAGATCGGTAATCATAAAGATGCTTGGGACACATGCGATCTGCAGGATTTACCCCCGGAGTCGCCCTTGTTGCGCGCGCAAATCCCTGATTCGTTGCTGTCGGAAGTTTGCCCCCAACATACCTGCAGCGCCGCACCGCTGCCGGATACAGTAGAGGCCTTCCGTGCCGGGTTGCCGCATGGGCTGAAGCGCAATTTGCGACGGTATGCGTCCCAGTTGAAGGCTGCTGGCAGCGTCTCCTTTGAGACTGCGGACGAGTCCAATTACCAGAGCTTCATTGATGCTTTGTTCGCTCTGCACCAATCCCGGTGGGCAATCAAGAATGGCAAAGGGATGTTGGAAGGGTCTAGCATGGAGCGTTTCCACCGACGCGCGGCGGAAAATCTTTGGAAGCAAGGCTTAGTCCGCCTGCACGGCTTGAGACTATCCGGTACACTGATCGCGGTAGTCTACGCCTTCGTTCACCGCCAGCGAGCGTACTGCTATCTCGGAGGGTTCGACCCAGCCTTCTCCAAATTTAGCCCGGGCGCTCTCATTATGGCGTACGTTATCGAACAAGCCATTCGTGAAGGGGTCAGTGTACTCGACTTCTTGCGCGGAGAAGAATCCTACAAGGCCGATTGGGGTGCCCGGAAATCGTTGACAAGCCGCTTGCTGATGTGGCACGAAGCATGAGGCGCTATCGCGATTACGATCCCTTTGCCTGGCTTTACACCACGCATTGGGGCGACGAATTCCATCGCCAAATTATGCCCGTGCTGGACCAGCTAATTCTATCTAAGATCCCCAAGAAAGGGCGCATCTTGGACCTTTGCTGCGGCGATGGCAGGATAACCTATCAATTGGCCAAGCGAGGCTACCGCATGCTCGGCATAGACGGGTCGGAACTCATGCTGAGCTACGCAAAGCAGCGTTCGCCGAAGGTTGAATTTCTACTGAGAGACGCCCGCAGCTTTGAACTTGCCCAGGATTTCAACGCCGCTATTTCCACTTTTGACAGCCTCAATCATGTCATGAAGGGCGAAGATTTGTCCCTGGTATTCAATAATGTATACCGCAGCCTGGTGCCCGGGGCTGTGTTCGTCTTCGACCTGAACCGCGAGAGTGCCTACCGGGACTTCTGGGCGCGGACTTCGTCGTCGGTAGACCCCAGGGCGGTCAGTGTCGCCCGTGGTTCCTATGATGGCCACGAACGGATAGCCCATTGCGACATCACACTTTTCAGACTGGAGCAGGCTGCCTGGAAGCGCTCCGATTTTAGGCTGAGCCAGCGCTATCATCCCGAGGAGTTCGTTGTTTCTGCCCTGCAAGAGGCCGGGTTTGAGGTCAGTGTTCTGGATGGAAGCCGCGACTTGGGGATGCAGGGCGACATCGGAGAAGGCCGGAATTTTTACATCGGCAGAAAGGTTTCATAGCCCGAGGCTGAATTCGGCATTTTTTTCCGCGCCCAGAAATTCTTGCCTGAACAGTACGATTCCGCTCTGAGCATTGCCCATGCAATCCCTGGCGCTCCAAAGGGCCTATATAGAGCATGAACAAGGCTTCATAGGTATTTAGGAGTTTTTCGTCCTTTCCTGCCTTGTGATCTTTGTACCTCGTCGGGAATTGGTCCTAAACTTGCCAAAGGAATATACGTTGACCGATCAGCCAAAACAAATGAAGGATTCAGCTTGCCGGTGATTATTTACGCACTGTTCGGACTCTTTTTGGGCCTTCTGGCTCAATTTCTGATGCCAAACGGGTGGGGATTCGGTTGGTTGGCCGCGCTGCTGGGAATAGACGGAGCGTTGGTTGGGCTACAGTCTGCTCAATACTTCCTCAGGACATCCGGGGGCGGAACAACTCTGTTCATGGCTCTCCTGACTTCCTGTGCCTTCCTGGCGCTGTATCGCTTCGCATTCGAGTATGCGTCGGGCAGCGGAACTCTAATATCCACACGTCCGCCGGCTCAGCGCTGAACTATTCTTTTTTAGCTTTCTAATTGCAAGGAGAAATACGGATGCCAAAACTCACGACTCTTGACGATCTATTAGTGGAAGAACTAAAGGATCTTTTTGATGCTGAGAATCAGCTAACTCGAGCATTGCCGAAGATGGTTAAAGCGGCGACGGCTCCTGAACTCAAGGAGGCCTTCCAAGAGCATCTGGAGGTTACGAAGCAGCAGGTTCAAAGACTTACTCAAGTCTTCGAGCAACTCGGGAAGCCCGCCAAGGGTAAGCGTTGCGAAGCGATGAAGGGGCTAATCACTGAGAGCCAGGAGTTGCTTGACCAGAAAATGGGTCCGGAGCTGTTGGACGTCGGCCTAATCGGAGCTGCCCAGAAAGTAGAACATTACGAGATGGCCGGATATGGGACGGTTCGCAGTATGGCCAGCCTACTCGGCCACACAGAGGCCGCCCAATTGCTAGACCAAACCCTGAAGGAAGAAGAGGCTGCAGACAAGAAGTTAACTCTGATCGCTAAAAAATTCGTAAATGTAAGAGCGCTCAAGGCTGGTAAAGCCGAGGCGTAGCGGAATTTTGCCCGTAAAATTACACATTTTGAGGAGCAGTGGAATAACATGACGAGAGAAGAGTACGGAAGCGCATACCAAAAAGGATACAACCTTACGGTGCGGTTCCTGGTTTCGAGAGGCTTATCGTATGACTCCGCTCAGGAGACCGCCCAAGCCGCTTGGGCAAAGGGATGGGAACGCCTAGGACAACTGCGGGATCAAAATATGGTCCTGACTTGGATGAATAGCATAGCGCTAAATATCCACCGTAGTTACATCCGGCGCGAGCCGCTGCTCCAGGCCTTGCCAGAACTCTCCACGCCTCCAAAGGTGAACTTAGCCGCAATCGATGTGAGACGCATCCTCAAAGTCTGTAAAACAAATGACCGCATGGTGTTGCAACGTCACTACCTGGAAGGCTACAAGGTTCAGGAAATCGCAAACTCCAATGGATGGACCGAGACCGCTGTGCGTATTCGGCTTCTTCGCGCGCGCAGGACAGTTGGAAAGCGGCTCGGACGCAAGGTGGGCGACCCTGTTGTGGCGCCGGTTTCAACCAAGCGCGTGGTAGCTCAAGCTAATTAGAGAACATCGAGAAACAAGGAGGAAAGCAAATGAAATCTTTATTGATTACCGTAGTCGCGTTAGCCCCCGCAATGGCTTTTGGGGCGACTGAACACAACAAGCGAATTACGGAAGCCGCTACTGTCTTTACCGAGGTTATGGGTATTGCAGACAGGGCAATCCCGAAAGAGATTCTGGAACGCGCACAGTGTATCGGCATCGTTCCGGGCCTGAAGCGGGTGGGATTCGTTATTGGAGGAAAATACGGCAAAGGCGTGTTGGTTTGCCGAAATGGATCGGGTTGGAGCGCCCCCGCCACTATTCGCATAGAGGGCGGCAGCGTCGGTTTCCAGATTGGCGCTGGCGAGACGGATCTGGTTTTTATCGTCCAAAACAAATCGGGCGAAGATAAGTTGCTGGAGGATAAGTTCACGATCGGCGGCGATGCTTCCGCCATGGCTGGTCCTGTGGGACGATCGGCAGAGGCTCAGACCGACGCTATGATGCATGCCGAGATTCTGTCGTACTCTCGCGCTCGCGGCGTTTTCGCCGGTATTGCGCTGGTAGGCTCCACGCTGCGTCCGGACGCGGCCGACAACACGGCAATCTATGGGCATCCCATCACGCAGCGTGAAATTCTGACGGGTAACGTAGCACACCCTGCCGTCGCAAAAGATCTCTATGCGGCCTTAAACCGTTACGCTCCCGCAGGTCACTCAGGCAGCCACTAGTTGGCCAGAGGTTTGCGGTACAACTCTCGGAGGACAATCAAAATGAAAATCGCGAGAGGCATTACATTTTCGGCGCTTGGCTTGGCCGTCATGCTGCACGCTGATTCGCTCAGGATGAAAGACGGTCGGGTGCTGACGGGAGTTTTTGAAGG
>JANXQZ010001233.1 GCA_025353235.1 Bryobacterales bacterium | reverse complement strand
ATCTTCTTCAGATCGCTGGTTGAGATGATGGCCGGGCTACTCATAAGCAAGCGCCTCGATCGCATCCTGTCTGGCGGCCTTCAGGCCCGGATATACGGCTCCGAGGAGCGCACCCCCGATGGCGATGCCGCTGGCGATAGGCCACCAATCGGGAACGATGGCCTGAGTGAGTGAGCCAGGGATCAGCGTGTCGATAATCCAGCGAGTTCCATACGCCATCAAGACACCCAGGACGGACCCGATCACAGCCAGCACGGCTGTCTCGCGCATCAGGATATTGACGATGTATAACGGCGAGGCGCCAAGGGCTTTCAATACCCCGATTTCGCGAGTCCGCTCCAGAACAGCCGTGTACATGGATAGGAACACGACTAGAAATCCGACCAGAACTCCGATCCCGATAATCACTCCGAGGAAGTCCATGAAGGCTGGAACATTGCTGACGGAGAATAACGAAACCCACTCTTCCATCGAGTAGATCGGATACTCTTTCAGCTTGTCTTTGAGTTCGGTGATTACTTGATTGGTCAGCGCCGGGTTGTCGAGCTTGGCATAGATGGCGGTGAGCTTGCCGGTGTTCGCCGTCAGATCTTGCAGAACGTCGAGCGGCACCACTACGCGTGCGAGCATGCCTGGTTGGAATATGCCGACCACCTTCCAATCGCGATTCAGGATCTTTAGCGGGTCGCCCAGTTTGAGCTTGTGCTCGTTTGCATAAAATTCGTCGACGATCACCTGGTCCGCACCGGTGAACGGACCGCCAGAGCGGAAATGAAAGCCGCCGCTCAATTCGGAGAACGCCTTTAGATCCAGGCCTGTAATGGTATTAAGTCCACCAATGCCTTGCACGAGAGCCCCGGTGGCGATACGTACGTGCGGTTGCTTCTGGACAAAGGGAAGAATTTTGGCGTTAAAGTTGGTGCTCAGGCCGATGACGGAACTGCCGGGGGCGCGGATGAGAAGATCGGCTCCGATGCCCTTCGCGCGTGTTTTCTGATCTTCGAGCATCCCCCGGCCGAGACCGACCAGCGTCAGGACCATGGTCACTTGCAGGCCGATTACGAGCACGCTCAATAAGGTTCGGATGGGCCGATGCTTCAGGTTTTCGACGACGAGTTTATTGATCAACCTATTAGTTAGGATACGATTATCGCGCCCTGCTTCTGTGGGATTACAAGCCAGCAACGCCAAGAGGCAGTGCCTGAAAAGTGCGTTGACAATCCTTATGATTCAGAAAATTTGCCCCGGCCAAGATCTTCATCGCACCCCGATGCGTGGTGGCGTAGCGGTATCGTAAATGATATGGCCAATTCGGAAAACGGTTCTTCGCAAGCAATTGCAATCAAATCTACGCCCTGGAAAGTGCGATCTCTGGCGCAATTGAAAGCAGAGGGAAGGCTGCATTTACCCGATTTGCAACGTGGTTTTGTGTGGTCTCCCGAGCGCGTCAAGACACTTTTTGATTCATTGCACCGCCAGTATCCAATCGGAGCACTCCTGCTCTGGAAACCCACCTGGGATACCGGCCGAAGCGCCCTTTGAGATTCGCCCTTGGGATCTTGCTCCACCAACGCCTCTTGACGGTCGTGGACAGAAAGAGAATGCGGCAATTATCGAACAGGGTTCTATTTTTGTTCTTGATGGCCAGCAACGATTAACCTCGTTATTTAGCGTTATGTTTTCCAGTCGTAAACTTGGAAGAACAGAGAGGGAACCAAATTTAATGGTGTCCTTATCCACGGATCCTGAATGGGCTAAGCAACCATTCCATCTGTTCTCGCGTGATATCGCCAAACGACAAAAGGAAGGCTTACTGATACATGCTGACGTTCTGTTTGAAGGTATCCGTAATAGAGATGAGAGTTTGGCTATATCGCAAGCAATTGCGGATTGGGTCAAAGTAGACGATTCTCGCTTTTTCAAAGCTCTAGATCAGGCGAACCATATTCGCACCGCGATTCTTGAAGCGGAGGTGGTCGCGTATGAGATTGATGCGGATGCAGATGACGATAGTGTTATCGAGATTTTTGCGCGATTGAATCAGCAGGGAGTTCGGCTGAAGCCAGGAGATCTCGCAGCAGCCCGGTTAACTGGGAAGATGAAAGGGTTCCGAAGCATGGCAAAAAGCCTGCTTACACAAGACGTGCTGAAGGGATTTGCCTCAGTTGAAGGACAAGACGAAGCGCCGAGGAGTGGGGCGTTTGTGGACACAGACCTTGCTGTAAGAACAGCCCTTTTTCTTAGCAACAATGTAGTAAAGTATCGCGAAGTGGAAGACCGGGCGGACTCTGGTAAAGCCTATGAAAAAATTTGTACGACGTGGAATGCAGCCGCGCGTGGCCTAATCAGAATAGTCGCGCTGTTGAGGCAGTCCGGTATTCCAGGGGGATCATGGATTCAATATCGTTACGTTCTTCTCCCGCCAGCTATATGGTACGCGAGTGGGCGTGAACCAAACGATGATTTTTGGATTGCATGGACACTTCTCTCTTGTCTGTGGGGGCAATACTCTGGTAGTGCTGAAACGCAAGTTCAGGCAGATGCGGTTCAAGCTAAGAACGGCGACCTTCAGGGACTTCTGAATAATGTAAAGAGCCGAGCAAAACGGACGGAATCAGTTTTGCCGGACTCGGATGATTTTCGCCAGCAGATAGTACAACAGCGAGGAGTTACGCTCGGACTCTTACTTCATCTAGTGCGGTCTGATGCAATGTCGTTGCCGAACGGGAAAAGAATCAAGACGCTTTCAGAGCCATTGGAGGTACATCATATTTTCCCCCGAGCATACCTCAATCAAAATTCCTCTGATACGAAACTTTTTCAAGCAGATCGGCTTGGAAATCTGACAATTACCTACCGATCAGATAACGAATTCATGTCGGACGATCCACCGAACCAATCGCTGGCAGAGGCCCCAGAAGATAATCTTCTGCATCACTTCATACCAACGGATCGTTCTTTGTGGTCAATCAATAACTACGAGAAATTTTGCGAGGAAAGAGAAAACCTTATGGCGGTAGGTATACGAAGTGTGCTCATCAATCTTGGAATCCAAGACAGCAAGTGATCTC
>JANXQZ010001220.1 GCA_025353235.1 Bryobacterales bacterium | reverse complement strand
TAAAACGAGAGCTTGCGCCGTTCCTGACACACAAGAGCAATCACGTAATCGCGGCCGCTGCAACGGCAGTAAAGCGCATGGAGTACGCTCAGCTAACTCCGGAACTGATTGCCGCTTTTCTTGAAATTCTTCCCAAAGCTTCGGACCGCGACCAAGGTTGCAAGGCGTTGATTTCCATCGCTGAGGCACTCGTTACGATGGGCGAGGACGCTCCTGACGTTTACTTGAAAGGTGTTCGCCATGTGCAGAGGGAAGGCAGTTTTGGGCCGCCTGTGGACGTTGCGTCGCCATTACGAGGCTTGTGCGCTCGCGGCTTGGTGCGCATGCGTCACCCCGAGGCGCTCTATCTCGCCATTGATACGCTGACGGATTCGGAGCCTGCGGCACGCATGGGCGCGGTCCAAGCGTTGGCGGATGCAGGGAGCCGGGAAGCCGAGTTGCTGCTGCGGCTGAAAGCGCGGCAGGGCGATCGAGAGGGCGATGTTACGGGAGCATGCTTTAGCGCGCTGCTCTCGATTTCTCCTGGACGCTCGCTGGAGTTTGTTGGCAAGTACCTTGGCGCGGGAGTGACCAGCGAGGAAGTGGAGGCGGCGGCGCTGGCGCTTGGAGAAGCTCGGATTGCCGGAGCGTTGCCGCTGCTGATCGAGGCCTGGACCGCGCACCGGAATCAAGCGGTACGCCGGACCATTTTGCTGGCGATGGCAATGCTGCGGAGCGAAGAGGCTGTGGAGTTTCTCTTAACCAGGTTGAAGCAGGATCCGGCTTTACCGGCCCAGGATGCGCTGGACGCCTTATCGATCTACAGCAGCGACGAGGCAATCGGCGTACGAATCCGCGAGATTGTCGAGCGTCGAAAACTCCCGTTGAACGCCGCTCGGTAACGCCCCGTGATTCCAAGATGGGGTGCTCGCCTGCTACCATCGAGTTTTCCATGCATCAAAAATACTCCGTTCGGATCGCCCTATTCGCGATCGCCATTTGCGTTTTCGCGACCAATGGATTCGCGGGTTCGGCAGCAGTGGATTCTGGTTATACGGGCGCTCCTGGCGAGCAGAATTGCTCCCTTTGTCATCTAAGCGGCAACGCGTTCGGAAATATAAAGGTCGTCCTGACCAACAGCGCCTTCTACACTCCTGGCACCAAACAGCGGCTGATGGTAACTGTCGCCGACCCCAGCAAGATCGAGTGGGGCTTTCAATTAACGGCGCGCCAGACTAACAGCACCAACACCCAGGCCGGATCCTTCACACCCATTGATCCAAACACGCAGGTTGTATGCAACGAGACTTCGCTCACGGCTTCGAAGCAGCAGTTCGGCACTTCGCCATGCCCGTCGTCCAAGCCGCTGCAGTGGATCGAGCACACGTCGCTTGGGAACTTTACCGGGCAGCAAGGCATGGCGTCCTGGCAGTTCGATTGGCTCCCACCCTCCACCAACGTGGGAAGCATCACTCTCTACGTCGCGGGAGTGGCGTCAAACGGCGGCGGTAACGACAACGTTTATACGCAGAAGTACGTTCTTACCGTACCCCTGCCGAATCAACCCAACATCACGGGAGTGGCAAACGGAGCGAGTTACCAGGGAACGATTTCACCCGGTTCCTGGGTGACGATCACGGGGGCGAACCTTGCGAATTCGACCCGGGGCTGGGGCTCGGGCGACATCATCAACGGTTCTCTGCCAACCCAGTTGGATGGCGTTGGGGTAACCATTGATGGTAAGCCAGCCTTCGTTGAATACGTAAGCCCCACTCAGCTCAATGTTCTCGCTCCACTAACAATCTCTTCGGGCGCGGGTCTTCAGGTTCAGGTGATGAACAACGGGTTGGCGAGCAATGCTGGCACCATATCCGCTCAGTCCGCAGTTCCCGCGCTGTTCGAATGGAATAATAAGTACTCGGTTGCCACTCGCCCCGATTTCAGTCTAGTCGGGCCTCCGAATCTCTTCCAAGGTGCGACCACGATTCCTTCCCGCCCTGGCGATGTCATCATCTTGTGGGCTACCGGACTGGGGACTACTACGCCTGCCGTTGCTAACGGACAGTTGACTCCGACGGGTGCGACGTTTTCAGTTAACCGTCCGCCGACAGTCATGATCGGCGGAGTCTCGGCGCAGGTAATCGGTGCGGCGCTGGCAACCGGATTTGCGGGCCTGTATCAGATTGCGGTACAGGTTCCGAACGGGCTGGCCGACGGCGATCAGCCGGTTACTTTGACCTCGAATAGCGTGACGAGCCCAGCGGGCGTGTTTCTCACCATTCGCGCCACGCCCGTGAACTGACATCTACCAAACGCGACATGCGGGTTCCCGCACCATTGGCTGGCCTTGCTTGCAGGCGAAGGCCTCCCGAAATTCAGGCATGTTCGAGAGTACGCCATTCACTCGGAAGCGACCAGGCGAGTGCGGATTCGTCTGAGCCATCAGACGTTCCATCTCCTCCCGGGCATTCTCGCACCAGATCTGTCCCCATCCTAGAAAGAGCCGCTGCCGAGGCGTGAAACCATCAATCGCCTTCGGCTCCTTGCCTTTCATGCTATCCATTAGCGCCATGAATGCCAGGCGCAGGCCGCCGTTATCGGCTGTGTTCTCGCCCAAAGTAAGCTTGCCGTTGAGATTTACGCCGGCAACCGGGCTGAAATTCCCGTACTCTTTCACGAAGCAGTCAGCGCGCTTTTCGAACTCTTTCGCGTCTTCGGAGGTCCACCAATCGCGCAGGTTGCCTGTAGGATCGAACTGGCGGCCTTCATCATCGAAGCCGTGCGTCAGTTCGTGTCCTACCACGGCTCCGATCGCGCCGTAGTTCACTGCGTCATCCAGCTTGTTGTCATAAAAGGGAGGCTGCAAAATGCCAGCGGGGAAGTTGATGTTGTTTTCCACCGGATTGTAGTATGCATTCACCGTGGGCGGCGTCATTCCCCATTCTTTCGGATCTACCGGCTTTCCGATCTTCTCCATGTGCCGACGCACCTCCGCTTCGGTGGCCCGCTGGTCATTCCCGGGCAGGTCGTCGCGCTTGATGATCACGCCGGAATAGTCGCGCCACTTATCCGGGTAGCCGATCTTGTTGGTGATCGCGTCCAGCTTGATCAACGCTTCTTTTTTGGTAACGGGTGTCATCCAGGTGAGCTTGTCGACATCTTGTCGCAGCGCGCTCTCAATCTCCCGTACCATGTTGAGCGTGCGCTGCTTGCCTTCCGCACCGAAGGTGATATCGACATATTTCTGGCCAAGCGCCTCTCCCAAATCGTTGTCCACATACTCCACGCAACGCTTCCAGCGCGGCCGCAGTTCTTTCGAGCCGGTTAGGATTTGACCGTAGAAGGCGAAGTTTTCGTTCACGAATCCGGCAGGCAAAAGGGGTGCTTGGTTAGTAACGAACTGCCAGCGCATGTAGGTCTTTAACTCCTCCAGGCTGTGCTGCACGAACGTTGATTCCAGTCGGCGGAAGAAGGTCGGCGACTCGACATTGAGGCTCTCAATGCCGGGCGTTCCCATGCCGGCAAAGTACTTCGGCCAGTCCATGAACGGGGCAATCGAGAAAAGCTCATGCTCACTCATTTTGTGGTAAATCTTCTGCGGGTCGCGGCGGGAGACTTAACGTTTGAGACCCGGCGTTCGCGGCGGCAAGCGAAAGCCACGCCAGCAAAACGAATCTGATTTTTGCGTTCAAGCCTTTGCGTTAGGTGCGGTATCTTTGTCGGTTAGAGTGCCCCTAATTATGCCATTTTTTGTCCAATTTACGAGCGAAAA
>JANXQZ010001180.1 GCA_025353235.1 Bryobacterales bacterium | reverse complement strand
GCACGCCGAGCGCTCCCGACCAGATCGGC
The DNA here is from genome assembly GCA_025353235.1 of Bryobacterales bacterium. Classification (GTDB taxonomy): domain Bacteria; phylum Acidobacteriota; class Terriglobia; order Bryobacterales; family Bryobacteraceae; genus JANXQZ01. Next base: position 5,269 of record JANXQZ010001180.1, on the reverse strand, counting down.
TTATCGCGCCGCCGCGTGCTGGATCCGAACGCAAGCATAGCTCAGCCCCCGCCCGTGCCGAATCCGCTGGCGCGACTGCAGGATCTTGCCACTAATATCGCCGCCGCACTGGATTTCATGGCTGCTCAGTTTGGTCCGCCCCCGATTAAGACGCTGCTGGTAGCGCCCATCCCGGGCGGGTTTGGCCAGGGTTTCCCAGGGCTGCTGTACCTTTCCACGCTGGCGTATTTGGATCCGTCGCAACGGCCTGCCGGAGCGCGTGACCGCATTCAGGAGACGTTCTTCTCTGAGATGCTGGACGCCCATGAAGTGGCGCATCAGTGGTGGGGCAATCTCGTAGTCGCGGCGACTTATCAGGATGCGTGGCTGATGGAAGCTCTGGCGAACTACTCGGCCCTCTTATACCTGGAGAAGAAAAAAGGTCCGCGCGCGGTAGAGACGCTGCTAGACGACTACCGCAATCATCTGCTGGTTAAAGAGCAGAACGGCCAGACGCTCGAGTCGGCTGGACCCATCACGTGGGGCTACCGTTTGCAGTCCTCCACCTCTCCCGACGCCTGGCATTACATCACCTACGAAAAGGGCGCTTGGGTGATGCACATGTTGCGGCGCAAGCTCGGGGACGATCGCTTTCAAGCCATGCTGAAGGCATTGTGCGACAGATATCGCTACAAGCCAGTCAGCACCGATCAGTTTCGAAAGCTTGCGGCGGAATTCTTGCCTGCTCATTCCACGGATGCCGATCTTGCCAGCTTTTTCGAGAACTGGATTTATGGAACGGGCATTCCTCAAATCGCCATGAACTATGCGGTTCACGGATTGAAGGTGACCGGCACCGTTAGGCAGAGCGGGGTCAGCGATGATTTCACGGCGCGCATTCCCATTGAGGTGCAGGTTGGCCGCCAGCGCACGCTGTACTGGGTGGTCACGGCGAGCGAACCGGTTCCCTTCACCATCACGTTGAAGGCTCCGCCCTCAAAGGTGGCACTCGCCGTGAAGGACGGTTTGATCACTTTAAAGAAGTAGCGCGACGATCAGGTACAGTAACCCGTGATGCCTTCGTTCGCCGCCAGCCCGCGCACTCGCGCTTATCTTTATAGCGCTTTACTGCTCGGCCTGAATTTTTATTTCATTCACAAGCTGTTCTTTGTGGATTTCACGAACAACATGCAGACCAATGCAGGGTCGTTCATGGCCATCAGCCGGTTCATCATGCAGCAATGGCCGCACCTGGATTGGTATCCGTGGTGGTTTGCGGGCGAGCCTTTCGAGAACAGTTACACTCCTCTGCTGCACATCATCGACGCTGCATTCGCGTGGAGTACTGGGTACTCCACCGCACGCGCGTTCAATTTCGTTACTGGATTCTTCTATCTCACTGGTCCGTTATTTCTATTGCTGTTTGCTTGGCGCGTGTCGAAGTCTCTTGAGACAAGCTTCTTTGCCTCGCTGCTCTATTCCTTGTTTTCACCGACAGCTCTGTTCCCTCTTTTTCGAGTTGACTTAGGGGGGCTCTGGAACCCGTGGCGAACCAGGGTGCTCGTTTTTTACGGAGAAGGACCTCACACCACCATTCTGAGCGTCTTGCCGCTAGCGCTACTCTTGACCTATCTCGCGATCACGACCCGGAAATATCTCTGGTGCCTGGCAGCGGCGTTGGCCTTTGCCTCCCTAGTGCTGGTAAACGCTTTTGGGGCCGTCGACCTGGCCGTAGGATGCGCATGCCTGATTCTGGCGTTGGGAGTCAAGCAGATCCCCCGAGCGGCACTGTTAACGGGTGCAATTGGGCTAGCGGCCTATCTCTGGATCAGCCCTTTTCTCCCTCCGTCGCTGATTCATACGATCTCAATCAATTCCCAAAGCGTGGGTGGAGACTTCAACTCGAAGGCCATGCTGTCGACGCAATGCCTCATCCTGGCAGGGTTCCTCTGCGTGTGGGTCGCAACCAGATGGATCCCTGACTATTTCACGCGTTTCAGCCTGCTATGCGGCTTCGTATTTCTGGCGATCGTTGCCTGTGCGGCGCTCTGGAACATGCCAGCGCTCCCGCAACCCACCCGTTACACGCTCGAAATGGATTTAGCTCTGTCCCTTGCCGTGGCATTCTCATTGCGGCCTCTTGTGGTTCGACTCCCGCGAGGTGCATGGGTCGCAGCCTTGGCGCTCGTTCTAATTGGGGCGGTTCATCAGACCCTTTCCTTTCGCCGTTACGCGCGAGCGATCACTCCTGAAATCGATGTTACGCAAACGATCGAGTACAAGGTGGCGATGGCGGTGGACCGGCATGTTGGTCCACTACGGGCATTCGTAACCGCACATGCCGGCACCTGGCTCAATGTGTTTTCCAATACTCCGCAGATGAACTCCGGGCACGATCCATTCAACCCAAACTGGATGGAAGCGGTGGCTGCGTACGCGATCTATTCCGGGCAGAATGCCGGGATGAGGGATGCGGAGATCAGCGTATTATGGCTGAAGGCATTCGGCTGCCACGCGATCTACGTGCCTGGTCACAATAGTCGGCTGGACGGGAAGCCGTTCATTCATCCCGAGAAATTCATCGGGGTCTTGCCGGTTTTGTGGCACGAAGAGGACGATACCATCTACGCAGTTCCCCAGAGAACGACGTCGCTAGCCCACGTGGTTCCGCAAAATGCAATTGTGAAGAAACAGCCCATCCATGGACTGGACGTCGACGAAACCGCTGGCTACGTTGCCGCACTCGATGACGCTACGTTGCCGAGTGCCGACATGACTTGGACGCGCCCTGGCCAAGGCCATATTGACACGAGCGTGCGACCGGGACAGGTGGTTTCGGTGCAAGTGACTTACGACAAGGGATGGATCGCAATCGCAAATGGACTCCCCGCTAGAGTTGCGCGCGACGGCATCGGGCTGATGTGGATTTACACCGGCTGCGATGGGCTCTGCGCAATCGACCTGATCTACGACGGCGGTCTGGAAAGGAAGATCTGCCGTTTTCTGAGTTGGACCATGTCGGCGGGAATGATCCTTGGAGGCGTGGTGGCGTTTCGGCGACGAAAGTTATACTGAGGCAGTGCAACGCAGCTTTCTGCAATCTTACCTAGCGGCTTTTCAGCGCATCGAAGGCTGGTTCTCATACGATGCCGGTCTGATGTTCATGGCTTACAACCAGCTGATCCGAGGGGCTGGAATCGCTGGCGACGTGCTTGAGATCGGCGTCTATCATGGACTCTCATCCATCGCCGTAGCCGCTTTGCGCGGACCGGGTCGCAAGCTCTACGCGATCGACTTGTTCGAGGAGCTGCAGTCCAACGAAGCGTACGGCTCGGGCGCGAGCTATCGCAAGTTCTTTGAGCAAAACATCCAATCTTTCTACGCTTCGCTGGATTTCCTCGTGACCATCGCACAAGCTTCTGGACAGTTGAAGGCTGAGGAGTTCCCGAGGACGTTTTCGTTTTGTCATGTGGATGGTGGACACTCATCTGAGGAAACATTCGATGATTTAAAATTCGCGAGCGATATCCTGTTGCCCGGCGGTCTCTTAGCGTTGGATGATTATTTCAATCCGCAGCACCCAGGTGTGTGCGAAGGCGCGGTCGAGTTTCTAAGACGCCAGGAAGGAGTGTTGAAGCCGCTGGCGATTGGATTTAATAAGGTTCTGTTTCAGAGGCTACCTTCGTCCTTGGATCTGAATGCGGATTTTTCGAAGACCTTCCCTACTGTGCAGCACTTGGACAGCACAATGTGGAAGACTCCGGTATTCCTGTTCGGGACGCCGCTGCGGTCCTATTTCGACCTGTATGCTTCGGGACCTGAGCGGCTCGTGCCTTTGGGCGCAGCTGGAACGCGTGCCACGTTCTCGCCAGAAAAAGCCAAGGTGAGCGCTGGTCCCGGTAAGACCTTTGCGCTGCCGGTGACAGTGAAGAATACGTCTGTTGATACCTTTCCCGGAGGCGACCGGGTTCTGGGGCTGTCCTACCATTTGCTGTCGGAGCAGGGGAAGCCAGTCCAGCATGACAATGCGCGGTGCTACTTGAAGACAGCCTTAGAACCTGGCCGTGAAGCCAAGGTGAATCTGCGTATTGACGCGCCTCCCGGCCCTGGCCGTTATCAAGTGGAGATCGACCTGGTCTGGGAAGGTGTGATGTGGTTCAAGGATGTCGGCAACCCGACTTGTTTGGTGGAGTTGGAAGTTAGCTAAGGGCCTGTGGGTCAGGCAATTTTGCCTGCAGCTGCCTTTTAGGCGGCTTTCCGGGCTGTCAGAGAGTTTTTGTGCCCTGAGAAAGCCGGCTGAAAGCCGGCTGCAGCCAAGATTGGCTGCCCCACAGGCCCTTAGCTGTCCATAAATCGATACGCGATCATATGGCAAATAATCATATGTGCGTCTTCGATCCGGCCCATATGCGGCACGGGAACCTGCAAGTTCAACTGCGCCAGCGGACCCAACTTTCCCCCATCGCGGCCTGTGAGCGCGATGGTCTTGCAGCCAATCGAATTCGCATACTCCACGGCGCGCAGCACATTCGGAGAATTTCCCGATCCGCTAATCGCCATCACCAAATCCCCCGGCTCTGCGAAGTTCTTCAACTGCTCTGCGAACACGCATTCGTAGCTCACGTCATTCGAGTAAGCCGTCAGCGTTGGCAGCGAGTCAGTCAACGCCATAATGCGAAATCGCACGGGGCGATTGAAGCTCGCGCCTTTCACGATGTCGCAAGCAAAGTGCGAAGCAGTGGACGCGCTGCCTCCGTTCCCGCACACAAAGATGTGCTTCGAAGCCGATCGCGCATCGTCGAACCATTGAATAGCTCGGTCAACTTGCGAGGTGTCAATGAGAGCGATTGCATCTAGTAAATCCGTCTTGTACTGTTCGGCGAAGTTCATGCGAGGAAAAAGGTGAAGGCTTGAGATAAATAAGTTTTGAGTTCGGCGCGCGGCACCACCGCATCCAGGAACCCGTGTTGCAGCAGAAATTCGGAAGTCTGAAATCCCTCGGGGAGCTTTTGGCGAATGGTCTGCTCAATCACGCGAGGTCCGGCAAAACCAATCAACGCGCCCGGCTCGCCGATATTCAGGTCGCCAAGCATGGCGAAACTGGCAGTTACGCCTCCCGTGGTCGGGTCAGTCAGGACGCTGATGAACGGAACCCGCGCCTCGTCGAGCCGCATGAGGGCCGCTGAAATTTTGCCGAGTTGCATTAAGCTGACGGCACCTTCCTGCATGCGAGCCCCGCCAGACGCAGACACAATGATCAGCGGCGCTTTCTCCGCGAGAGACTTCTCGA
>JANXQZ010001137.1 GCA_025353235.1 Bryobacterales bacterium | reverse complement strand
CAGCGCCTTAGCTTTCTGCCAGTTGATTTCAACTGTCCCGTGGGGAACGTCGCGAGCATCCCAGAGGGCAGGCGGGTCGGCTGAAATCTCTACCATGCTGGCCGAGGTGCGCGATCGCAGCTTCACGCGCGGGTTGACCGGGTCGGCGAGGTTAACACCGTCCACCGTGAAGTTGTAAATGTAGATGCTGGGCGGAAGCGGACCCGCCGTGACGCTCCACATGCCTGCAGCATCTTTGGTCATGTTTTCTTTGGAACCCACGGGCATCCAGTCGCCGTAGAGCGTCACTTCCGAGGCCTTAGGCGCTTCCATCCGGAAGGTCACGCTTCGATCGGGATGGACCTCGGGCGACTGTGCGAATGCCGCGCATGCGAGCAGGATCGATGCCAGCAGCCACCTCACTTGCGCACCGCCCACGCCATTCCATCGGGACCCGTTCCCGTGCCGAACCGCTCCAAGACATCCAGCAGATTTAAATCAATTACGGCGATATTGTTGTCGCCTGAAACGGCCACGTATGCTCTCAAGCCATCCGGCGCGATCAGAATGCCCTCAGGCGCTTTGCCGAGCGGGATGCGTTTGACCTCCTTGCGCGTGGCTACGTCGAGCACTACGAGTTCGCCGCCTGTTAGATCGGAGATCAGCACGCGGCTCCCATTGATGGTGAACTTAATGCGATTTGAGCGCTTCGTCTTTGCGTCGATGGTAGCGATCACTTTCTTGGATGCGAGGTCGATAATGGATACGCCGCCATCTTGCGAATGAGCCGTCCACAACTGCTTACCATCCGGGGACAGGTCGAGCCCCTCGGGTCCTTTCCCAACCGGGATTACTGTCTCGTTCCAAGCCCCCGGACCGGATCCGCGCTCAATTAGACTGATCGAATTGGACCCGATATTCGCGGTGAAAATCGTGTTGAGGTCCTTGCTCACCATGACCATGTGCGTGGAGTTCTGGCCCGTGCCCAGCAGCCAGTCGATTTGATTTGCGGCGGGATCGTACCGGCCTATCAACTTGTTTACTTCGGCGGTGAAATAAAGCTTGCCGTCGGCGAAGTAGATTCCATGCGGGCGACTCAGAACCCCAAGATCGAGACGCCGCAACTCTTTCTGCGTGGTGAGATCGATCACCGAGATGGTGCTGCCCGGTGTACGCGAACCATAGTTGGAGACGAAGGCGAGCTTGCCGTCATCGGATACGGCGATCTCGTGCGGTCCTTCCCCGGTGGGGACTCGGCCCACTACTTTTCTCGATTCGGGATCCACGATGGCCAGCGTGGCCTCTTCCTTGTTCAACACCAGAAGCGCGGGGGAAGGAGTCTGCGCTTGCACGGCAATTGCGGCCGCAATCAGAATACCAGTCATTGTTTTCATTTGGTAACTACGCGACATGCGCACCCTGCGTCTCCACGTAAACCGCATACAGCGATTGTCCAGCCGCCATGAACAGCCGGTTGCGTTTGCTGCCGCCGAAGCAGATATTGGCGCAGATCTCAGGCAGGAGAATCATCCCGATGCGGACGCCATCCGGCGAGAACACATGCACGCCGTCGTACCCTGCACCCACCCAGCCTGCGCCCACCCAGATGTTGCCTTCCACGTCGGCGCGGATGCCATCGGCAAGGCCTGCGCCATGTCCGGCCAGTTCCATCGAGATGAACTGCTTGCCGTTGCGCAGCGTCTTTTCATTCGCGAGGTCGTAGACTCGAATGTTTTTAGGAGCCTGTTCGTAATGCGTGGACCCGGTGTCGCAGATGTACAGCTTCTTGTAATCCGGCGAGAAGCACAGCCCGTTGGGCTTGTATAACTCGTCCGTAACTTTACTCAACGCGCCGCTCTTGCCGTCGATGCGATAGACGGCTTCCTTGATTTGCATCTCCTGCTTGTGGCCCTCGTAGTGGCCCAGGATGCCATAGCCTGGATCGGTGAACCAGATGTCCCCATTGGGATGCACCACGATGTCGTTGGGAGCGTTGAGGGGCTTGCCTTCCCACTTGTCCGCGAGCACAGTCTGGCTGCCATTGTGCTCATAGCGGACCACGCGCCGGTTGCCATGTTCACAGGAGAGCTGACGCCCTTGCCAATCGAAGGTATTGCCGTTGCTGTAGCCCGCAGGGTTGCGGAACTGGCTGACGTGGCCGTCTTCTTCGATCCAGCGCATTTGGCGATCGTTTGGAATATCGCTCCACATGAGGTATTTGCCGCCCGCGTTCCAGGCTGGACCTTCGGCCCAAAGCAGGCCGGTATAAATTCGCTGGATGGGCGTGTTGCCGATCTTGATCTTGGCGAAGCGCTTGTCGAGGACTAGAATGTCGGGGTCGGGGTAGCGCACCGTTGTCAGGCCGCTCCAGTCTCGAGGGGGAGGAGTCGATTGAGAATTTACTGGAACGGCGGCGGCCGCCAATGCCG
>JANXQZ010001135.1 GCA_025353235.1 Bryobacterales bacterium | reverse complement strand
ATGCTGTTGGGCGGCAACGGGAAAGCGCCCATTAAGATCACCCGAGAGATTACGGAGATCGAGCAAAGCATTCTTGATGGACTTTACCGGATCATCCTGAACGATCTTCGCAGCGCGTGGCAGGCCGTTACACCTATCGAGTTCTCCATCGAGGCGCATGAAACCGAACCGCAGCTGTTGCAGATTCTGGCGCCCAATGAAGCGGTGGTGGCAGTGAGTCTGGAAGTCAGGATTGGGGATAACTCCGGGATGATGAACATCGGCATCCCATCCATCGTAGTAAAGATGCTGCGCCACAAGTTTGACCAGCAATGGTCGGTTCGGCGCAGCCAATCCACCGATATGGAGCAGGGCCGCGTGCTGAAGCTGCTGAAGCCAGCCTTGCTGAATATCGACGGACGGCTTGCCGGGCCCACCCTCAAAGTGGAGGATTTGCTGGAACTCGCGGAAGGCGACGTCCTCACCTTCGATTTTCCAACCAGCAAGCCGGTGGACTTAGTCTTAAACGGAAAGCTGAAATTTCGCGGCCATGTAGTTTCAACCGGGAGGAAGCGGGCCTTTCAGATCGATGAGTTGTACAAGCCCTTAAGTTAGCTCGGAATTGCCGCCGCATGTTCGCTCTCCAGTTCTGCGCGGATCTCGTCGGCGACTTGCCTTGCTTTTTGAATCGCGCCGATTTCGAAACTGATGGCGCCTACTCGAGGGTGTCCACCGCCTCCATAGCGCTCGCATATCGTGGCCAAGTTGTGCCTCGGCTCTTCTTTGGCCCAAGGGTTCGACCCGACCGACACCTTGGTCCTGAAGCTGGAAGTGCTCACCGAGACCGTGTAAGTCGATTCCGGGAACAAGTAATAAGGGATAAACTTGTTGTACCCCTCCATTTGGCACCCGATCAAATCGAAAAATACCACGCCGTTTTGGCTCGTAGCTTGCCCGCGAATGATCTCAATGGATTCAATATGCCGGTTGTACAGCGGCACGTATAAGGCTTGAATCTCGGGTTTGTTCACGATGGATTGCAGGGACTCGCGGCGCATCCAGCGAATAATCTGGTGAATGATTTCAGAGCCTTTCGCTCCTTCAATCACCAAAGTAAGCTTCATAGCGGGAGACCTCAGCTCCACCGCTTCTTCCGAGGATGCGTACTGAGCGCCGTCGACAATGTCGGCCCATTTCACCAACTCTCCCAAGTCATCCGGATTGTATCCGAACTTAGTCCGGGTTACCTCGGCAATAAACATCGTGCAGGATCGAAAGGATGGATCGTACAACTTCTTTCCGCTGTGGTCGAGCTTGAAGGTTTCGGCGTCCTCCGGAGTTAAAAAGGCGCTCTGGTGGTGATCGAACCACCACGTGAGGTTTGGGTTGGGGGAATACTTAAAATCGACGATGGCGTTCACCTCGCCATCGAACATCGCATCCTCGAAAAGGTTCGACGCCTTGTGCGCCAGTCCGGTAAAGCTGAACTCCGGATTGGAGTCGAGTTTATCCTCATAAAAGCGGCTAAAGAAGGCGGCCGATGCAGCGCCGTCGAAGCAGTGGTCATGGTAGAGGATTCTCACCCGCATGAAATTTCCATAAGTAGAAGGGAAAACCCTCCAGCTTGCATCATTTGAAGGGGTTTGGCAAGTCCGGGGGAAAGAAAAGTGAAAAAGGGCAGGTCAGCGGCCTGCCCGCCCTACATTTTGATGGAGTCCAAGCGAATGGAATCCCCTTCCAGCGTACCTTTGGCAGTGGCGCGGAAAATTTTGGTCTTGTGCTTAAGCCGGCCAGCCATTTGGCTCTCATGGGCAATTTTGGCATTGCTCGATTCATCGAACTTGAGCAGGCTGCTATCGCTCAGCCGCAATGCAAAGGCGGTTGTCTTTTCCCCAATCCGGCAACTCGCATCCATATGTTGCGTGAACGCCTTTTCGTCAGCGTCGGAACGTTCCCCGGTCAAGGGCGCACTGCCTCGGGTATCCAGGCTATCGACGGGGGGCGTTCTGACCTCGTCGGTCGCTTTCAACCGGTCTCGAATCTGGTCCTTTGACGTTGCGCCCCGGTCGGCTTGATTCTGAACCTGCTCGTAGGTTCCGTTCTGTTCCCGACGCGCAGAAGTTGGCGTTGAGCGATTCATTGCTTCGGCGGGAGTCTTGCCAGTGGTCTTAGATGATGTAATTGTCTCGTGACAGCTCGCGGCGACTAGTAATCCAGACCACGATTGCGGTCCAGTAGACTGACTTTGCGCCAGGAGAAATCCTGGCATCACCGCCGACCAGAAAAGGTATTTCATCGGATCTTGCCTCCAGTTTGGTGTGTGAGCACGCAAACCCGCCAGCAATCGGGGGTCCCTCCTACGTTGGCCGTGTTGAACACAAAGCGTATTCGAGTGTTCACCGGACCGTTAGGTGATTGATATATAATGATCTTTGGAGTGGGGTCGGTCCTGGTACAAAGCGCTATGGCCGATGATCGACGCCACGTTTTTTTTCAACAAACCTCTGGCATCGAGTTCGGTTATAGTGTAGAATTCTTCTATAGCTCCGGCCAGAGAGCGAATTTCTTCCTTGGAGGAGGAGTACTTGCATGAATAAATTTTCCTTTGCTGCGTTTGCGAGCTTGGCGTTGTCCTCGTTCGCGAGTGCCAGCATCATACCTTCGCTGATGTCAGTTACACCCAACGGTTCCGCTTTCAACTTCACTTATACGGCATTTCTATCGGCCGATCAGCGGTTGGACCCTGCAGCAACCGCAAACACCACTTGCGCGGGCAACCAGCTTTGCAGCCCCGCTGGCTTAACTCCGCCCTCTGGGACGTTCTTCACCATTTACGATGTGAACGGATTCAATGGCGCAACCACCGTACCGACAAGCTGGACGGCTTTCACCCTGATGGTCGGCCAGACACCCAGCCTGCAATCGGGCGTGCCCGATTCTTCCCTGGTTACAAACGTGTCGTTCTTCTATAACGGCCCCAAGCTTCCGGCAAGCGGACCGAGACCGGCTCTGGGCCCCACGAATCTTGGGAATTTCGTGATCGGTTCTATCTTCGGATCTCAGACTGTCGGCTACTACACTGCCCAAGCCACGAAGAACACGAACGACATCACCGATGGTACTTTGACCCAGAACGTTGGAAACGTGCCTATCCCCGGAGTTCCCGAGCCAGCTTCGATGCTTCTGATCGGTAGCGGACTCGTTGGACTTGCTGCTTTCCGCCGTAAACTTTTTAACCGCTAACATCCTATTGGTGTAGTGTGAAGAGGACCGGGAAAATCTCCCGGTCCTTTTCGTTTTTTTAACCCCTCCTTTCAGCTCCCTTTACAGTAGAATACGGTCATGCGCGTTGCCTTGGCAGCTGACCACGCCGGATGGGATATGAAACAGACTTTGGCGGCTGTCCTCCAGTCACCGGAATACCAGATTGTCGACCTAAGTGTCGCTCCCCCCAATCCTGACGACGATTATCCCGATAGCGCCGAAGCACTTGGATCCGCTGTTCGCGATGGTGATGCCGAACGCGGAATCTTAATCTGCGGTAGCGGCGTGGGTGCTTCCGTCGCCGTGAATAAGATCCGGGGCGTGCGCGGGGGACTCTGCCACGATCATTACTCGGCTCACCAAAGTGTAGAGCATGACGACGCCAATGTTCTAGTTCTCGGGTCCAGAATCGTGGGAATCGAGGTTGCTAAGGAGCTGGCCGCAACCTTCCTGCGCGCCCGATTTAGCGGGGAAGCACGCCATGTTCGCCGTCTTGCCAAGGTGAAAGCACTCGAGCAGAAATTCTAGGCTGCGAGACAGCTTAAAGCACGTTCCAAGTCCGTCTGAAGATCCCGCACATCCTCCACCCCAACCGATAACCGGACGAGGGTATCCCCGATGCCGAGCGCCTGCCGCTGAGCCGGTGGAACCGATCCGTGGGTCATAATCGCAGGATGTTCGATGAGGCTCTCTACGCCGCCGAGGCTCTCGGCCAAGGCGAACAGATGGCAGTTCTCCAGCACTCTCTTTGTTGAAGCGAGATCCCCCTTCAGAATCACAGTAATCATGCCCCCATAGCCCGACATTTGGCGCGTTGCTAGAGCATGCTGCGGATGGCTTCTCAGCCCGGGATATTGCACTCGCTCCACCATCGGGTGTCGCTCCAGCCAAGAGGCGAGCTCCAGGGCATTTGAGCAATGGCGCTCCATTCGTAAATGCAATGTTTTCAAGCCCCTGAGCGCCAAGAAGCTGTCGAATGGTCCGGCGATCGCCCCTATGGCATTGTGCAAAAAGGCAAGCTGATCGCTCAGTTCCGAATTGGACCCAACAACAGCCACTCCGCCCACCATATCGGAGTGCCCGTTTAGGTATTTCGTCGCTGAATGGACCACAAGGTCGAAGCCGTGCTCCAAAGGGCGCTGGAGAAATGGGCTGGCGAAAGTACCATCCGCAACGGTCAAAATGCCGCGCCCTCTTCCAAGCGAACCCACCTCGTCGAGATCGGTCAGTTTCAAAAGCGGATTGGACGGGGTCTCTACCCAGATCATGCGAGTATTTGGCTGGACCGCCGACGCCAGCGCCCCTGGCTGGCTCAGATCGACAAACGTAAACCCCAGACCTGCCGAACGCTTGCGCACTCTCTCAAACAGCCGGAAAGTGCCTCCATAGAGATCGTCCCCCGCGACCACGTGCGCTCCGGTGTCCAGCAGATCGAGGATGGTCGCCATGGCAGCCAGTCCAGAAGCAAAAGCGAAGCCACGAGTTCCCCCTTCCAGGTCAGCCACGCAGCGCTCATACGCCATCCGGGTCGGATTTTGGGTGCGGGAGTATTCAAAGCCCTTGTGGACTCCGGGACTCTCCTGGACATAGGTGGAGGTGGCGTAAATCGGGGTCATAATCGCCCCGGTGGAGGGGTCGGGCGTCTGGCCGGCATGAATCGCCCGCGTCGAAAAATAATGGCTCATGGTTATCCTTTACTGGACCTTGCGGCGCAAGTGGTTGATGAGATCGGTGCGGGTGATCAGCCCCGCAAAATGGCCTTCCTCTAAAATGAGGGCCACCTTGCCTCTTTCCAATACGTCGAACACGTCTTCGAGCGAAGCGCTGGCTTGCAGCGTTTCCAGCCGGCTGGTCATCGCGTTCCGGACCGGCGACTGAAAGTGCTCGGGATCGGCATGAACTGACATCAGGACGTCGGATTCATCCAGGATCCCGACCGGGTTGCCGTCCTGCATCACAGGGACTTGCGAAATGTCGGCCATGCGCATGCGTTGGAATGCGATGAGAAGGGTGTCGTCTGGTCCAACCGTAATCACCGCGCCCTCCTCGTACCGCCGCTTGATCAGGTCTCGGAGATCGCCCAACCTCGGACGCTCCATAAACCCCTGGTCGAGCATCCAGTAATCATTGAACATCTTCGAAAGATATTTGTTTCCGCTATCGCAAATAAAGCTCACTACCCGTTTGGGTTCGTTTTGTTTTTTGCAGTAACGCAGCGCGGCAGCCACCAATGTGCCAGAGGACGATCCGGCCAGAATCCCGGCCTGTTTGAGCAGTTCGCGAGCTGTTTGGAGACTCTCGGCATCGGGAATCAGAAACGCATCGCGGACACGGGAGAGATCCGCAATGGGCGGGATCTGACTGCTGCCAATTCCTTCCACCACCGACGGCCCTGACTTCCCCAAGCTGCCTGTCAGCACATAGTCGGTGAGTCCGGAGCCCTGCGGGTCCGCCAGCACCAATTCCAATTTGGGTTGAACGCGCGCAAAGTAGCGGCTTAGGCCGGTGATGGTGCCGCCGGAACCGACTCCGCAAACGACTGCGTCAACGTTCTGCTGCATTTGGGCCCAAATCTCGGGTCCTGTAGTCTCTTCATGGGCTTGCGGATTTGCGGGATTGCCGAACTGATTTACCCAAACCGAGTTAGGGATCTCGCGCGCAAGGCGGGCGGCGTAATCTTGATAAAACTCGGGATGCCCCTTGGACACATCGGAGCGGGTCAGGTGAATTTCTGCGCCCATGGCTCTCAAGTGAGCGATCTTTTCCTGCGACATCTTATCGGGGATCACCAGCACCAGCCGATATCCCTTGGCGATTGCGACCAAGGCCAGCCCGAGTCCGGTGTTCCCGGCTGTGGCTTCGATGATCGTACCGCCAGGCTGCAGTTCCCCAGACGCCTCCGCCGCTCGAACCATATAGAGACCCATTCGGTCTTTGATGGAGCCACCCGGGTTCTGCGTTTCCATCTTGAGGAAGAGCCTGCAAGGGCCGGTATCAAACCCGCACAGCTCCAACATCGGGGTGTTTCCAATAAGATCGAGAATATTGGATTGGACTGGAGGAAGCGCTAGGGGTTCCACGAGACCAGGATAAGCCATTGGTTGGGGCTCATGGAGATGTGGCGTTGACGTGCGACGGGGAGCGGTGATAACCTTTCGGACATTACTGCCGAGGCGGTTACAGTCCAGGGAGGACCTCTGTGCAACGCGTAATTCAAGTTTCCAGGATGAGACTTGCCGTGAGCTTCGCGGCCATCCTGCTGTTCAACGCCGTCCGCCTTTGCGGACAGATTTCAACCGCCACGCTCACCGGCAGCGTTACCGATCCAACAGGAGCGGTGGTACCCGGAGCGGTAGTGGAAGCGAAGAACAAAGCCACGCAGTTGGTGAGAACCGCCACCACGGACAGCAGCAACGAATACGTAATTCCCGACCTGGCGCCTGCGCACTATTCGTTGACCTTCCACTCCACCGGTTCAAGACATTTATCGTGCCGAATATCGAACTCTTAGTCGCGCATCGCGCACAGATCAACGCGAAACTTGAAGTCGGCCAAGTGGACCAGAGCATGACCGTGTCTGCCGCAGCCCCAATCATCGACACCGCGAGCGCGTCTGTGGGACAGGTGGTGAACACGGAGACGGTAGAACATATGCCTCTGAATGGCCGCAGCTTCTGGCAGTTAACCAGTCTTACTCCAGGCGCTACCTACAACCCGGGCGGGCAAGGGACCCGCACCGGCGGCAGTTCCATCCGGGCGTCGGTGGTTTCGGTGAACATCAACGGCGGAGCACAAACGCGACAGGATGGTCTCTCGACGGAGCGTTCATCACGGAGATGCAGTCGGGGGGCACCATGGTTCAGCCCGACGTCGATGCTTTGCAAGAATTCAAAGTGGAAGGCGCGAACATGGCGGCTGAGTACGGCCATACCCCAAATATGGTGAACGTCACGATGAAGAGCGGCGGGAACGAGTTCCATGGGACGATGTTCGAGTTCCTGCGCAATTCCGTATTCGATGCGCGCAATTTCTTCTACGTCCCACCGGTCGGCTCCACTCTGAAGACAGAGCCTTTGCGCCGCAACCAGTACGGCTTCACTTTTAGCGGCCCTGTAATTCGCAACAAGACGTTCTTCTTCGCCGATTGGGAAAAAACCGGATTCCTCCAAGGCGTGGACTTCAACAACGTCGTGCCCAACTCCGCGCAGCGGGCGGGCGACTTTTCACAACTGCTCCAGGGCAGCAAGCCAGTGCAACTTAAGGATCCGGCAACGGGCCTGCCATTTCCGGGCAACATCATGCCCGCTAGTGCGATCTCCACGCAAGGAAAGTTTTTCCTGCCCTACCTTCCCACGCCGAATACAATTGTGGGGAGCACGAGCTACTCGGCGCTGACGAACAATTTGCTGCAGCACCAGATACGCGCCGACATGCGGATGGATCAGGTGATCTCCGGGTCCACTCAATTGATGGGACGTTTCTCCATCAACAACAATAACGAGAGCGATCCGAATCCGTTCACCACCCTCGGCGCGTTTCCCTTGTTCAGCCGCGGGCAGAGCGCCACTGCGGCGGTGACGCATGTGTTCAGCCCACGCTGGGTTACAGATGTTCGCGTATCTTACTATCGCAGTTACTTCCTGTTTGGCCCCACGCTGGGAGGAACTAACTTCGATCAACAGGCGGGCGTGCAGGGATTCAATGACACCACATCGATTTATAGCTTTCCCCAGATCACGCTGACGGGATACGTTACCTTCAATGGATCGCCGTTCGACCAGCGGCCCAAATCGAACCGCCATCGGAACTGGCAATATGCGGACAATGTAAGCTATTCGAGCGGTCGCCACAGCGTGAAGATGGGCGCGGAGTTGCTGCACGAGACTGCTGGCTACGTAAACGGGTCGAACTCCGTCGGCGTGTTCAATTTCGTCGGGACTTACTCGGGCAACGCGTTCGCCGACTTTCTGCTGGGCTATCCGGACTCGGTAACTCGCGACTATTTCAAGCAGCTCAATGGCTACGAAGGCAATTTCTTCAGCTCGTATGTCCAGGATAGTTTTCGACTCACTCAGAATCTGACCATCAACGCGGGAGTACGGTTTGAATTGAACGGATTCTACAACGGCATCCGCGGACAAAAGAGCGCGTTCAACCTGAACACGGGTAAATTGGTTATTCCGTCTTCTATCGACCCGGCGGTACAGCCGCTGACTTCTACCCTACTACCTCTTTTCAGCGACAGAATTCAATACACCAAGGACCTCGGACTCCCCGTCGGCATACAGTCCGGACAGCCGGATTTCGCCCCGCGCTTCGGCTTGGCGTGGCGGCCGAAGGGCAGCAATAAGATGGTGATCCGCAGCGGGTACGGTATCTTCTATCTGTATCCCGATGGCGGGAATATCAACAACTTCGTTGCCACTGTTCCCTTCGTCGCCTCCACCACCGTATTCAATGATCGTCCTCCTCTGAAGCCCACGCGGACTTGGCCCAACTTTTTCCTGGGCCAATCGAATGTGGCCCCCAACCCCAATCCGGGCCAGCCGTGCGCCTTTGGGTATAGCGCGCTTTCGTGCGCTACTCCCAACGTCGACAGCGGATCCATCACTCTCCAGGCTACTTTTATCCAAGAATGGAATTTCTCGCTGCAACGGCAAATTACGCAATCCACTTCGCTGGATGTAGCGTACGTGGGAAGCAAGTCCACGCATTTGCAGACCCAGCCAAGCATTAACGATCCTGCTCCGGGACCGGGCGCGATTCAGGCACGGCGTCCTTACCCGCAATGGGGCACGACTGTTTATGGCACCTTTGACGGCTTTGGCAGTTACCACGCGCTCCAGGCGAAATTCGAAGCGCGTAGTTGGCATGGGCTAACGTCGCTGCTTTCCTATGCTTACTCGAAATGCCTCGACAAGGGCGCTGGGGTGACACAGTATTATCAGGCCGTCAACAAAGCCGTGTGTGATTACGACCTCCCCAGTGTGTTCGTCGGCAGTTTCGATTACCGGTTGCCTGTGGGCAAAGGGCAACCATTGCTGGGACACGCGCCCGGTTTCGTGAACCAGATCCTGGGCGGGTGGGAGTTGGCGGGAATCCTCTCGCTGCGCTCCGGCTTGCCATTCACTCCGACCATTAATGGAGATGTGGCGAACACGGGTGTCGGTGGGCAGCGTCCGCAAGTGCTGGGCTCTCCGCTGATCGTCGGCGCGCCCTCCTGCTGGTTCTACATTTCCGCCAACCCCTCCTGCGTCGCGCTAGCGCCGGGTGCCACCAACGCCTTCGCGGCTCCAGCGCAATACACTTACGGAAACGGGGGCCGCAATATCCTGCGGGCGAACGGCCTCAAGCAACTGGACGTCACGCTGATGAAGTTTTTCCCGATCGGGGAAAAGAGAGGATTTGAGTTCCGCGCCGAGATGTTCAACATTCTGAATCATCCGACCTTCTCCGCTCCGTCTACCGCGATCAACAGCGCGTCCGGTGCGCAAGTCAGTTCCACATTAAATGCTGCGCGCATCATCCAACTTGCGCTGAAGTTCCGTTTTTAGCTTTCGCCAGTTATGTCTCATATTCGGGAAGTCTCACGAAGAAGGCTGCTCGGCGCGGCGGCTGCCGGGTTGCTTGCATCCCCGTCGCCGGCTGCGACGCCCACCGGCGGACTCAAAGTCGCTATCTTTTCAAAACATCTGCTCTTCCTGCAGGGCGGTGCCTTGGCGAAAGAGGCTGCGGAGATCGGCGTCGATGGCATCGACCTCGCGGTTCGCAAAGGTGGACATGTAGAGCCTAGCCGTGTCGCGCAGGATTTGCCGAAGCTCGCGGGAATCATTCGCGGGCACGGCCTTGAAGTTCCCATGCTCACCACCGATATCGTAGATGCCGACTCGCCCCACGCCGAGGAAGTCCTGCGCGCGATGCATGAGTTGGGGATCAGATATTACCGCTGGGGTGGATTCAAGTACGATTATTCGAAGCCTCTGGCGCCCCAACTAGAAGCACTCAAACCGCGTGTCGCCAAGCTCGCGCAGTTGAACAAGACCTTTGAGGCTACGGCCATGTACCATACGCATTCCGGAGTGGGAGTTGTGGGCGCTCCGATCTGGGACCTGCACATCATCCTCAAGGATTTCGATCCCACTGCGGTAGCCGTGAACTACGATATCGGCCACGCCACTATCGAGGGTGGTTTTGGCGGCTGGGTGGATAGCTTCCATATTCTCGGACCGCACCTCCGAGGGATCGCAGTGAAGGACTGCATGTGGGAAAAAGGGGCGAACGGGAAATGGAAGTCAGAGTTCGTTCCCCTGGGAAAAGGCATGGTCCGCTTTCCAGAATTTTTCGACATGGTTAAGCGGAGCGGCTTCAACGGGCCGCTGCAGATTCACTTCGAATATCCGCTGGGCGGAGCCAACGATGGAAAGGCAAAGCTCACCATTCCGGAAGACAAAGTTTACGCGGCCATGAAGAGCGATCTGGGCCAGTTGCGCAGCTATCTCAAGGAGGCACGCCTATGAACAGGAGAATGTTTATTCTGGCTGGCGGCAGTATGCTGGCTGCTCAGAGCGCCCCTTCGGACCAGGTGAACCTCGGCGTAATTGGGGCCGGCAGCCGAGGCACGTTTGTCATGGGAGTGTTTCAACGGGACCCCGCCCTTCGCCTGACAGCGATCTGCGACGTGTTTGAACCGAATCTCGAACGCGGGATCTCAACCGCTTCCAAGGTGCCGGGGAACCATCCGAAGCTCTATCGCAATTACAAGGAATTGCTGGCGGACAAAGATGTCCACGCCGTCCTGATTGCCACGCCGGAGCACTGGCATGCGCAGATGGTGCTGGACGCTTTGGCCGCAGGCAAGGACGTCTACGTCGAGAAGCCTCTCTGCCAGACTCCCGAAGAAGGCGCGCAACTGGTGGAGGCAGAGAAGAAATCGAAGAACATTATCCAAGTGGGCATGCAGCGCCGCAGCTACGACCTGTATCTGGAGGGCCGCGATGTCGTGAACTCCGGCAAGCTGGGAGCGGTGCGGATGGTGCGCTCGTGGTGGTTAAACAACTACCTGGGCGGCCCCGCCGCCACGAAGCTCGACGGCAAGCTGGACTGGGAACAGTGGCAGGGCCCGGCCGTGCGGCGGACTTTCGATCCCAACCGGTTCCGCAATTGGCGTCTGTATTCGGACTACGCGGGCGGCATTGTGGCGGACCAGGGCGCGCACGTCTTCGATGGCATTCATCTGTTGATGAGCGCTGGCTATCCGGTGGCGGTGAATGCGTCGGCAGGGAAGGTCCACAAGGCTGGCGTCGATACGCCGGAATCGGTGGTAGCGATCGCGGAATACGCGGAAGATTTCATCGCTGTCTTTTCGGTCAACTACGCCGCCATGCAATATAAGCTCCGCAACGACCAGTTGAATCAACTCGACGGCGATCAGGCGCGCA
>JANXQZ010001112.1 GCA_025353235.1 Bryobacterales bacterium | reverse complement strand
GGCTCCGGCAAATCGACCCTTGTCCATCGCCTTCTCTCCGCGTTGCCCAACCTGACATTCTCCACGTCCTACACCACCCGACCCCCGCGCGGTCAGGAGCGACCCGGAATCGAGTACACCTTCATTGCCCGTCCAGATTTCGAAACCCGCATGCTCCAGGGCGAATTTCTCGAACATGCGGAGGTTTTTGGCAACTACTACGGCACTCATCGCGGAGTCTTAGAACAGGCCACCGCCGACGGAAAAGACCTGGTGCTCGACATTGATGTTCAAGGTGCGCGACAATTAAAGACAGCGCTTCCGGAAGCGGTCACGATTTTCGTGCTTCCACCTTCCCGTCAAATCCTGGAGCGGCGATTGCGCGCCCGGTCGGTCGATAGCGACGCAGTCATCGAGCGGCGGCTGCGGGGAGCGGCGGAAGAGGTCCGAAATTATACCCAGTACGATTATGTGCTGATTAACAACGAGTTGGAAGACTCGGTCGCCGGTCTGGTATCGATCGTCACGGCCGAGCGGATTCGCCGGGTTCGCATGGATGCGAAAGTCCGGCCGATCCTCGAAAGCTTCGAACATATCTGAGGTGTGCTAAATGTCTGAACGAGTGAGAAACAACGCGATGTATTCGATTCCGGACGATCCGGAACTGAGCACCTACCGCTTCATCATTGTTGCCGCAAAACGTGCGCGCCAGCTTCAGGCCGGTGCGCGGTCGTTTCTGCCCACCACCTCTAAGAAGCCCACCGTCGCCTCTATGGAAGAAGTGCGCCGCGGTCTGGTGAAGTACGACGATCCCAGGCGGGATGCCCTGCTAGCGCTGCCCCCGGTAGAAATCGGATAGTTCATGAACGCGGTTCTCGGCGTGGGCGGAGGCATTGCCGCGTACAAAGCGGCCGAGCTCGCCCGCGCTTTGATGGAGCAGGGCACGCGCGTCCAGGTGGTGATGACCGCAGCGGCGCGGGAGTTCATTACTCCTCTCACCTTCGCCGCCTTAACCGGCAACAAGGTCATCACCGATATTTTTTCTTCCGAGAGTCCGGACTCCACTCTATCCAGCGCTGTCGAGCATATTGCGATCGCTCAGGACAACGACATACTGGTGATTGCGCCGGCCACCGCCGATCTGCTGGCCAAGCTGGCTCATGGCCTGGCCGGCGATTTTCTGACGACCCTGTACCTCGCCTTCACTGGACCGGTGGTCCTTGCACCTGCCATGAACACCAACATGTGGCGGCATCCGGCGACGCAGAGCAACCTCGCAATCCTACGTAAGCGTGGACATTTTATCGTCGAACCCGCAGAGGGCTTGCTGGCCTGCGGTACTGTAGGCCCCGGCAGGCTTGCCGACCCCCACCTCATCGCCAACGCCGTGATGGCCGAGGGTAACCCGCGTCACGATCTGGATGGCGA
>JANXQZ010001028.1 GCA_025353235.1 Bryobacterales bacterium | reverse complement strand
CACCTTTTCGCCGCAGACCAAAGCACGGGAGGGTTGCGCTCGTGTGGCGATTTTCAGGCGCTCATTCCCTCTTATTTGAACCGTTCTTTGAGCCCCGCCAAATCGCTGCTGCTGGTGGATCACACGCATGAGTGCGTGGCATGCCGTGCGACGCTTGAGACTTCGCGATCGGGGAACATCCGCATCCTTCAGCGTCCGCGGCCGATCCCGAGCCAAGTCTCGGCCGTCACCCGCTGGGCCATCGCGGCCATGCTGGCGGTAGGGGTGGGCATTGGCAGTTGGGCCATGGTGAGGTCGATGATGGTCGCCCCCGGCGCACGCGCCACTGTGCAAACTGTGAACGGCATCCTTTATCAAGTAGCCGATAACAGCAGCACGCCCGTGTTCTCAGGCCGCGAATTGGGCGAACGCCAATTGGTGCGCACGGCAAAGCATTCGACCGCGATGCTCCGCCTGGCCGACGGGTCCATGGTTGAACTGAACGAGCGCTCGCAAGTTTCGATTTCTCGCGCAGCTCGGGGCACCACCATTCATCTGGATCGCGGCAACGTGATCGTGCATGCGGCCAAGCAGCGGACTGGCGCTTTATACGTTAAGACTGCCGACTGCGAAGTATCCGTGAAGGGCACCATCTTCGCCGTGACTAGCGGAACCAAGGGATCGAGGGTCTCGGTGGTGGAAGGCTCCGTAAAAGTAGATCAGGGCAACCGCTCTCAGATGCTGAAGCCTGGCGATCAGGCGACTACCGACGCAAGCGTCGAGAAGGTTCCGGTTCAGGACGAGATCGCTTGGAGTCGCGACGCGACCAAATATCTGGCTGTTCTCGGCCAGCTTTCGGGTTTGCAGAAAGAGATCGAGCGCATTCCCGGCCCTGGTCAGCGAACCAGTTCGCGACTTCTGGATCTCGTGCCGCCCAATACGATCCTGTATGCCGCGATTCCCAATATCGGCGCAACGCTGGGGCAAGCCAACCAGTTATTCCAGGACCGTATTCAATCCAGCCCGATTCTGAAGGAGTGGTGGGATCAGCAGGGCAGCCACGGCGCACAGCTCCAGGAGATGGTTCAGAAGATCCAGAATATGAGCGGGTATCTTGGCGATGAAATCGTGCTGGCTTACAGCGCAGAAAACGATTCGAAGAACGGATCGCCGATCATTCTCGCTGAAGCGAAGCGGCCAGGGCTAAAAGAACTCTTGCAAGCCGAGATTTCGGCAGTGAACGCGAAGTCGGCGAAGCAGGCCATCGAGCTCGTGGACAATCCCGCGCAACTCCGGAGCGTGGCCACGGAATCGCAGACTGCAAAGGTTTACGTCGGCGACGGGATCGTTGCGATCACGCCGCAGGGATCGTTGCTGCAAGAGCTGAGCGTCCGCATGAAGCAGCCGCAGGAAGCGGAGAGCTTCACGAATAGCGGGTTCCATGACCGCATTCAGCAGGCTTATTCGTCGGGTGTGAGCTGGCTCTTCTGCGCCAACTTGGATCAGATGCGCAATATGTCGGGTCAGCAGGGTCGGCGCTCGAATAGGCGAGAGATGAGGGATGTGGCTAATGCCACCGGCATGAGCGGCGTGCGCTATCTGATTCTGGAACGCAAGGACGTGAACGGACAAACGAAGAATCAGGCTACCCTCGCTTTCTCGGGAGAACGGCAAGGAATCGCTTCCTGGCTAGCCGCTCCCGGACCGATGTCCACTCTCGATTTCGTCTCGCCGGATGCCAGCGTGGCTGGCTCTTTCGTGATCAAGAATCCGGGCGCAATGCTCTCCGAATTGATTCAGCAGGCGGAGGCCAAGAATCCCGAATTGCAGCAGAAGCTGGACGAGATCCAGAGCCAAACCGGCGTAAACCTGATCAACGATCTGGCGGCTCCGCTGGGCGGCGAACTAACGGTGGCGATCGATGGACCGCTTCTGCCGGTTCCGAGCTGGAAACTGGCGGTGGAAGTCTATAGCCCGGATCGTTTGGAATGGGCTTTCGAGAAACTGGTTGACGCGTTCAATAAGCAGGCGACCCAGGGTGTAAAGTTGCAGTTGACGAAGTCGCAGGAAGGGTCGCGAACCTTCTACACGCTTAAGCCGACAGGGCCGAACGTGCCGGCAAGTGCAGAGATAGACTACGTGTTCGTGGACAGCTATCTTCTCGCGGCGGCCAATCGTGGCTTGCTGAATACGGCAATTCAGAACAGGTCCACCGGGTACACTCTAGCGCGGTCGTCGAAATTCCGCAGTTTGCTGCCACAAGATGCGAACTCAAACTTCTCAGCCATCGTATATCACAATGTCGGCGGAATGGTCGGACCGCTGGCGGATGGCTTAAAGTCGATGAGTGCAGTCAGCGCGGAACAGAAACAGGCAATCGAGCAGTTGCAAGCGAACACCGCGCCAGGGCTGATCTACGGATATGGAGAGCCGGACAAAATCACGATCTCGGCGAACGGCAGCTTGTTCGGATTCAGTCTGGATACGCTGGCAATGCCGAAAGTCCTGGAAAATATGATGCGGCATAACAAATGAACATGACAGACGGAGGGCAGGCGGGAAGCCTGTCCTCCACCCCGGTTATCGAGCTTCAGAATCTCGGCGTGCGGTTCGGCAAGCGCGATATTCTTAGAGATCTGAACTGCATATTATCGGGGCACAGCATCGGCCTGCTCGGTCCTAACGGAGCAGGCAAATCCACGTTAATCAACACCCTCCTCGGCTTCTATCCCGTCACCTCTGGCACTGCCCGCGTGCTTGGCCACGACATCCGCACCGACATGAAACACATTCGCGCGCTGGTCGGGTACATGCCGGAGAACGATTCCTTCATCGCCGGAATGAGCGCCGTGACGTTCATCCGAATGATGGGGGAGCTCGCCGGTTTGCCATCTGAGGCCGCGCTGGAGCGGGCGCATGAAACACTGTTCTACGTGGGGTTAGGAGAGGCGCGCTATCGCAAGTTGGGAACGTATTCACTGGGCATGAAACAGATGGCGAAGTTGGCGCAAGCCATCGTGCATGGGCCGAAGCTTCTAATCCTCGACGAGCCGACCAACGGTCTGGATCCTGCGGCTCGGCTGCGCATGGTGAAGCTCATCAAGGAAATGCGGGAAGCCAAGGAGATGCACATTGTCCTTTGTTCGCACCTGCTGCGCGACGTGGAAGAAACTTGCGAAGAAGTGCTAATCCTGAAGCAAGGGACCATCGTGCATTATTCGAATCTTGCCGAAGAGCGCCGAGCGAATCGGCGATTCGTCGAGATTGAAGTAATGGGCGACGAAGCGGGTTTCGCGGCTGCGCTCGAGAAACTCGGGTGCGAATGCGCTTTGGCGGGCGGCAAGCGGATTAAGGCGGTAGTCTCGGACGACATTGAAATTCGGGATATTTACCGGGTGGCAGCGGAGCGCGAGACTCAGCTTCGCAGGCTGAATTACCGGCGCGACACGCTTGAAGATATTTTCTTGAAGGCGATGGAAACGGAGACTGCCAATGGCCGTATATAAACGCTCGTATCGAGTCGGAACAGAGAGCTAAGAACGGTCTCCAGCAGGACCGGAATGCTGAGCAAATGCCCGAGCTGGGTCCGCATCACGCCATTGATCGCCGCTCCGAATCCAGCGCCGAGAAATAGAACTCCGAGTACGAGAGCGCCTGCCACTGGTTTCCATTTCACCCAGGCCGACAGCGCCAGCGCGAGCAGGGATAGCACTAGAATCAGGATTACCGATCCGAGAAATATTGCAGCCGCGATGTAGAGATTGGTAAACATCCACGTCCAGCCTGCCAGACTGGATTGGATCGCAAAGAGAATCAGCCCGGGAATCCACGTCAGGAGAGAGAGCAGTTTCGCGATCACCATCAGCTTACCCAAAACGTATTCGGTACGCGAAAACGGTCTGCAAAAATAGAGCACCAGGGCATTGTTTCCGAGATCCGGCGAGATCAGGCCCGGTCCAACGAAAGCCGTAACGATGAACGCGGCGCTCAACTGGATCTGAAGAAAATTCTTGAAGAACTTGGCGTCGATGCTGAAAAGCTGACCACCCGACGCCTTGAGCATAGAAAGAATGCTGGAGTTATGGTTCAGATAAATCAGCAGCGCCGTGACGACGAAAGGTAGCCAACACGCGATTAGGAATCCGGTGATCGCTTTGGAACGGTATAGACCCTGCGAAGCGCAACGGGTCAGGATCAGAAAGCGCGACCACTCGGGCGTATAGGCTCCCGAGTAACCTCGATACGAGCGTTTATATACGGCCATTGGCAGTCTCCGTTTCCATCGCCTTCAAGAA
>JANXQZ010000997.1 GCA_025353235.1 Bryobacterales bacterium | reverse complement strand
GCTTCAAGAATCATCGAATCCACCTCCGCCTACATTGTAGCCAGAAAGGTCCAGAAGTTCCTCAAATAGCGGTTGCGGAAAGCCTCCTCATTCATCGAAAGCCGATCCCGAGCGAGGCGAAGGCGGTATTCTCGGTAAGCGTTATCGATCGCGGCGACAGGCTTTGCGGCGTCGTCCAAGCAGCCCAACTGCCGGTCAAGTTCGGAGATGGGCAGCGTGGGATGATGCAGTGAGGGCACGAGTCGAGCCGTGAGTCCTGCGTGGCTAAAGAACTCAAGGTAGTCTTCCAGCTTCCAATAATCGCCCACATCGTAGGGGCAGTGAAAACGCTCCCAATGATAAGCCTTGGCCTCGTCGCGCGGAAGAAGCGAGATGCCGAAAAGACCGAAGTGTCCGTCGTGAGCAACGAAATCGATGCACTCCCCGTTGGGAATTTCGAGATAGGCAAGTCCGCCCGGCCTGAGCAGCCGACCCAGGTTCATGATCAGACGCCCGGCGCTGTCCACGTGCTCGGCTACGTCATTGCAGGTAATGATGTCGAAGGTGCCGAGCTGAGTCTCGATCGCGGGCGTGAGCGCGTCGAGGGGGAAGACTGGGATTTTCAGCCCGAAGTCGGCGAGGTTCTTCGCGCTAAAGTCGGCCCGTAAGGGATCGGGTTCGATGCCGACGCACTGCGCACCGTGTCGCGCAGCAGCGATCAGGTGTCCGCCAAAGCCGCAGCCGACATCCAGGTATCGAGCGCTCTTGAATCTCTTAACTTCCTCGATGGATTGAATCAAAGCTTCGCCGCGCTGGTTCGTTGACATCGCGTAGTGGAACCACATGGCCTGGGGCTCGCCGAGACGGTTCAGATCGTCCTCCGTTTCCAGTTTGAGGTTCTGCGCTTTTTGAAAATAGGCGAGGTAGGCGGAGGTGAAGCGCTTGCCGGTGCCGAAGCGCGTTTGCAATAATCGGGGAAAGTTATTGCCGCGCATCAGTCTGATCATCTGTACTTATAATCGCGCCGACATTTTGCCCCGTTGTTTGCTGGCGGCGACGCGGCAGTCCCTCTCACCCGAAGAATATGAAGTGATTGTAGTAGACAACGGCTCCTCTGACCATACCAGCGCGATCGTGCTGCCGTGGCCCGGCGTGCGCTATCTCTATTGCGGATCGCGAGGTCTGTCGAGTGCGCGAAACACGGGTACGCATGCAGCCCGATCCGAGATTGTAGCCTTTATCGATGATGATGCTATCGCCGATGCCAACTTGCTGAGAGAGATCCTGAGTGTCTTCGACGGAAATAGCGAGGCCGGGTGCGTGGGCGGTCGAATCGAGTTGGAACTGCCCGCGAAATTGCCGCGCTGGTTTCGCCAGGAGTTCGCTGGTTATTACAGTGCATTCGATCCGGGCGCGGCCACGAAGCAGGTAACGGAAATGCAGGATTATCCGTTTGGCGCCAACATCGCGTTTCGAAAGGAGGCGATTGAGAGGGCCGGATATTTTAGCGAGAAGCTCGGGCGCGTGGGAAGAGATCAAGCAGGCGGCGAGGAGTTGGACTTAGAGTGCCGCATCGCCAACCTTGGCTATAAGATTTATTGCGCTCCGCTCGCGCGTGTGCAGCACGTGATCATGCCCGACCGGTTGAGGTGGTCGCATATCGCTAACTCGGCGAAAGCAGCCGGGCGGAATTGGGCGTATTACGAAGTGGAGTTGTGGAAAAGGCCTGTAGAACTTTCAGGAGATTGCAAGCTGCTGGCAGGCGCGATCACGCGCTTAGCCGACCCTCGCGGATTCTATATTGCGTACAGCCAGGTCCTATTTTACCGGGCCAAGATACTTAGGAAATTGCGCTACTATTTCGCTATCTCACGCAGGGATCGCACTCCAAAGTAAAGCGAAGGAATCACCGCGGCGCTCGCGAGCGCCATGATCCATGACGGAGTCCACGCATCTGGAGTAAGCCAGAGCAAGACTATGAATGCGATCGCCAAAACGGCGGCCCATCCGATGAAGTCGAGCAGTTCAGGTATGCGAGTGACACGCGGCTGTCGGACACGCCGAAGCACATTCGCGGCGAGATTGCGAGGCGCGCAGACACCGCTTAGCGCCGCACCTAGTTCGTCGTCAATCGCCTGTAGAGCTTGCTCCTCGTCCATCACGAATTCCCTTCAGCCATTGTAGGCTGATTCATGTCCATCATGGCGGCGGCCAGTTGCTTGCGGGCCCGGTGGAGGTAGGTCTTTACAGTTTTTAAGGGCAAATCCAGCATCAGGGCGACCTCTTCATAGCTCTTTTCCTGTAGATAGAAAAGCAAGATAACTTGACGATAGTTCTCGGGCAAAGCTCCCACGAATCTGAAAATATCCGGACCCCGATCAGGGACATGCGAACCAGCAGCGGCCCTCTCAGCGGCTTGTCGAATAGCCGGAATCTCAAGCGAGACTCCGCGCAGGGTCGCATTGTTTGTGAGCGCAGTGAGGCAGGCATTTCGCGAGATGGCGTAAATCCAGGTAGATAGCGACGACTCGTTCCGATAGGTGGGAAGAGACTTCCAGATCCGCACGAATATCTCTTGCGATGTCTCTTCGGCCATA
>JANXQZ010000972.1 GCA_025353235.1 Bryobacterales bacterium | reverse complement strand
TGCACTTCGAATAGGTGTAAGCGACCGAGTATTCGAGTCCATTGCCGAGACGCTTCAGCAGCACAGCCTGGAGCGCATTGTAACTCTGGTTTCCGTTAGAGGCAGTTCCAGAAATCTGGCCGATTTCGTTCTGGAGTGTCGGATTTCCGCTGAGATAGGGGCTAGGTGCCACCTTACCGCCCGGCAGAAGCTGTTCCTGGAGATAAGGCATAGGCACCATCAGATGCGTGGTGCGCTGACCTACATATCCAACCTGCAATGTCGTCTGCTGGGCGAATTGATGCTGGAGCGTGAAGTTCCACTGATTTGAAACTCCGGGCCGGATATTGGGATCCCATACGCGGAGGGTGGCACCGGCGAAGGGGTTGGTCACGCTGCCGGCGAAGGGTGTGAATCCCTGACTGAGCGTGGAACCAGGCAGACTGAGCGAAGTGTAGCTGGCGTTTGTCTCGTGCGCGAAGGGCGGATTAATGGTCAAGCGCAGGTTTGTGCCGGTTCCCTCGAGGTACGACGAGAGCGTGTACGCGGCTCGAATGACGGTATCCTTCATTGGCGACCAAGCAATTCCAATGCGCGGCTGGAAGTTGGTGATGCCGTTGTACTGGTTATAAAGCGCCCGGCTGTTGCCGTTCTGTCCAGCAACTTCGACAGCTCCAGAGATTAATCCAAAGTTCGTCTGCCGATCTTTCACTTCAACCCAGGGTGTGTGCAGTTCCCACCGCAAGCCAAGGTTGACCGTCAGAGTTGGCGTGATCCGCCAATCGTCTTGGAAGAAAGTGGAGAAAATGTTGGCGCGTTGGCCCCAAGTTCCGCCGTTTACGCCGGCTCCGATAGAGGAGGGCAAGCCCAGCAGGAAATCCGCCTCGGCAATGCCGCTTCCGCCTCCAGACGTGGCCAGGGCATTCGGACCAGCAGTATAGCGCCCGTCAAAATTAAACGAACCAGCCCGGCCGTTGTTGCCCGAATAGAACGTGTTGATGCGCTGCCGCCAACCCTGAAACCCGGCATGCATCTGGTGCGCGCCCTTGGTAATTGCCACCGTATCCTCATACTGAATTACGGTGTCGGCAAAGAGCTGATAGATGTCTGAATTCCCGATGCCCCCGGCATTTCCGCCAGAAAAACTCATCGCCGGAAGAATGCTGGATACAACTCCGGGCAGCCCGACGGTGGACGGGAAGTTAGCGAGTCCATTCGCGGCAGCGCCATTGTTGACCCGCACATAGTTGACGCCAAAGCGAGCCTCGTTGACGATCGTAGGCGAAACGGTGCGCACCCAGTCAACAACGCCGTTGTGAGCCGGGTAGTTGGCGAACGAGTTGTAGAAGAGTGGCACGTTATTGGTGGATGGATTGTCGATCTGACTACGCGAGTAGCGCCCAAACAGCCGGTCCTTGGAGGATGCGTTCCAATCGATTTTCGCGTCACCCTGATCGCCGTTGATGTGCGTCTGGGAGGCGAACGAGAAATTGTTGATCAGTCCGGAACCGGTCGGAAGCGGATAGGCTTGCGTATTGTTTATAATCTTCTGCGCTACTGGATCCAACAAGCTGGCCGGAATGATATTGCCTGGAAACGGAGTGCGTTGGCCACTCGCGTTGAGTGAAAGCGGATTGTAGAGCTGAATCCCAGGCAAGAGCTGCGAGAAATTACCGGTACGTTCTTGCGCGGTCAACACGCTGGCAGTGCCGACGCTGGTTGGCGTATCGAAACGCTGGCCTTGATAGTCGACGAAGAAGAATAATTTGTCGCGGATGATCGGACCACCCAACGTCCCGCCAAATTCGTTCCAGCGCAATTTAGATCTGGGCGCTCCATTGAAGTTGTTGGACCAGCTATTCGCATTCAGCACGTCATTTCGGAAGAATTCGAACAGGTCCCCATGGAAATGATTCGTTCCTGATTTGATTTGCGTACTCACGATAGCGCCCATGAAGTTTCCAAATTCAGCCGGAGCGTTTTGGGTGATTTCGTTAAACTCTTGGATGGCATCTACGCTGGGTGCGTATCCGACCAGATTGTCCGACACCTGGTTGTTGTCCATGCCGTCCAGGATGAAGTTGTTCGTTTGTTCGCGGTTCCCGTTGACGTACGGGCGTCCACTGCTGGCGGTAGTCTGACCGTTGGTAAAGCTGGACGGATCAGGATGGACACTGCCTGCTGTAAGCAAGGTCAACTGTACATAGTTCCGCGTCGCAAGCGGCAAGGTCACGTTTGTGTGGCCATCGATGACTTGGCCGAGCAACGTCGACTCGGTTTGAAGCACCGGGGCGGCGGCAGTCACCTCCACCGAAGTGGCGATATTGCCCACTTGCAGCGAGATGTCCAACCTGGCAACTTGGTTTAGCTGCAGGACCACGCTGGACTGTGTCGCAGTCTGAAAGCCCTGATTCTCGAATTTAAGATTATAGGTGCCAACGGCCAAGTTTGAAAGAGTGTAATAGCCTTCTGAATTCGTTGTACCGCCAACCTGAGTGCCGCGTTCTACATCAGAAGCTGTGATCTTCGCGCCCGGAACGCTCGCCCCCGTAGCGTCAGTAACCTTGCCAGTGATGGACGCCGTAACCTGCTGCGCCCAAGTAGCTGTTGTGAGCATGGTGCAGGCGATCAACAACGAACCCAAAATTGTGAGTAGGAATGATCGGTGTCTACATTTCATAGTGTCTTCTCCCGCCAAAGTCTTCGGATAGACCTGGAGTTTTGTGTGACCCTACCAGGTGCTTGTCGCCATGCTACGCTTGCCCCTCCGATCTGTCTAGTTCACAACTGTTGTCCTGCTTATCGAAACATGTTCGGTACGCACTGAACGTGAGCAGATTCAGCTACTTGGAAACGAGTTACTGCGGCGCGCCGGGCGGCTTTCGAGAGGAGGTTACAACACCTCTCGAACGCGTGCTACCGTATGACCATGGCTGAGGGACAAGCGAAAGGGTTGTCTCACGAAGCAGGCAAGAACGGGTTGGCACACCCAAGTGGCGATGCCGTCCGACTCGAATTGCAGCTTGTCCTTGCCAGCCCCGAGTTCCGCGCCAGCAAACGCTGCCAAGACTTTTTGAGCTACGTTGTCGAAGCTGCCGTAGAAGGGCGTGGCGATAGCCTGAAGGAACGCACGATTGGGGTTGACGTCTTTGCTCGCTCTGCTTCCTATGATCCAAGCGACGACGCCACGGTTCGAGTGAAGGCAGGCGAGGTGCGCAAGCGTCTCGGACTCTACTACACCACGGAGGGAGCCGGAGACAAGATCCGGATCGATCTTCCTCCTGGTGCCTACGTTCCCCACTTCCGTTTTATCGATTTCCCCGACGAGCAGAATGGGCATCTGACTGCCACGCCTGTGGTTCCGCCCGAGTTGTTGAAACCCCTTGAACGAGTGCCGGTACGTGGCCTCCTCGTGCGGCGCGTTTCTGTCACCTTGCTGGCGATTTTGGTGAGCTTAGGTGCGTTTTCCTGGCAGCGAACCCACTCCGCCTCCGTGCTTGACCAGTTCTGGGCACCCGTTCTGGCAGGAACCAGTCCGGTATCCTTATGCGTTGCATTCGTGCCCGTGTATGCCAGTGGAAGCGATCCCGTTGCCGACCATCCGCCCCAACCAGAGAACCTGACTCTGCTCAACGATCAGTTCGTAGGCGGCGGTGACCTGATGGCGGTTTCTCGCCTCTCCTCAATGCTGACCCGCATTCAGCGACCATATCACGTCCTGATGGGCAGCAACGTCTCGTTTCACGATCTGCGCACGGGACCTGCGATTCTGGTCGGATACTCTTATACGCGTTGGAAGAATATCAGCAAGGAATTGCGATTCTTCATCGACATCAGTCGTCCGCCCATGGGAATCACCGACAATGGGAAGCCGACTGCATGGAATTTACCGAACCTCCGAGCGGACCGGCACACCGACGAGGACTACGCGCTCGTCTCCCGAGTCTTTCACCCGGATACCGGGGCCATGCTGGTGGAGGTTGCCGGCATCACGCAGTACGGTACTGAAGCGGCTGCAGATATGGTCACCAATCCCGCTCTGATGGTGGAGGCGCTGCAAGGTGCTCCCGCAGGGTGGCAGAAGAAGAACCTGCAATTAGTGCTGCACCTTAAGGTGATCTCCGGCACCCCGGCTTCTCCCAGAGTAGTTGCCAAATACTTCTGGTAGCGGATCTTAGAGCCGTACTATCGAGCAGATGCTTCGACTAGAGCAAGCCCGTAGGCTGGCAGGGAGCCGGTACCCCCGCTCGTATGGAGCGTTCGCACCCCTTCCTCGCGCAGCCTCTTGTATTGTTCCCGCGTTGGAAATGCTGGTCGACCCATGGCCTCCCAGACTCCCAAGGCAGACCCATGCGTAGGATCAACCTGCTCCACGCTGAACCGTGCATTCGGCCACCCGTCAATCAGCAAGCGGAATTGTCGTGCAGGGCCATCCTTGCCCGGCGGGGCGTAGTTCCACAGCGCGAGCACGATCGTTCCATCCGCGCGCTTGGTTGCTAACACGTTTTCCGAACCAGTCTCCATCCGGCGCTCGCCCAACCGATGCAGCATGGCGAACGCGTTGAAAGCCGCCTTCGGAACACCTCCTTCCGCGATTAGCCCATAGCCGCCGTAAAAAGGAGTCTTCACTACGCCTTGCTCCTCGAATACATCCGAAAATGACCAGTACGACATCATGTCGGTCAACCCATCGCATTGTCGAATATTGTTGGCGAGCCACGGGCCCATGAACGCGGAGTCGGTCACCGCAACCTCGTTCGCGTAAGTGGCGTTGTATTCGCTCCAGAATATAGGTAGCTCAGGCCGCTGGGATCGCTTGACTTGATCATGAACATGCCGGACTGCCCGCGCCACCATCTCGGACCTTTCGATCTTCTCCTTGGTCCCAAACACATCCTCCGCAGTGTCATTGGCATAAACATGCGTGGATACGAAATCCAGCGGAACCGCCCCGCGCACGCAATGGTCAATCATGGAATCGACCCAGGCGGCCTGCGCAGTCGACGGACCTCCTACCCGCAAACCTAAGTTCGCTTTCTTGACCGCACGAGCCGTATGATCGTACAGCGTGAAGTAGGTGGATTGCTTCGGCTCGCCCGTCCAGAAATCAATATTAGGTTCGTTCCATACCTCGAACCACCAGTGTGAGACCTCCGCGATCCCGTAGCGCTGAACCAAGTGCGTGGTGAACTGAAAAATCAGGTCGTCCCATTTTGCATAGTCGCGTGGCGGATTAGGAAGCTGCTTGTACCAGAAGGCGTGAACCTTCTCTGTAGATGAGAGTTTCCGAGGCATGAAACTCAGTTCCACGAACGGACGCACTCCGTTCTCTAGCAGCCCGTCATAGAGCTGGTCTATGTAAGAAAAGTTGTACACAGGGCGACCCTGCGCGTCTTCGTCATACAATCCGACCTCATCCTGAAAGATCGCGTGGAAGCGGACGTACTGAATGCCCGTAGCGCGCTTCATCGCCCGCAGGTCTTGCCGGTAACTTTCCCGGAGGGAAAGAATTGCCCGACCCGATCCAAAGGTCTGTTCCCAAAAATGCGGGAACGGATGAGTAGGCGCGTCCGCTCGAATATGGATATCTTCGACTAGAGGCGCCTGGGCCGCAGCGCAGGACAAAATGGCAACGGCGGCCCAAGCGCACCCTCTACGCATCAGAAGCTAAACCTGGCCTGAAACTCGACGACCCGTCCGGCCAAAGCTGGCTGGGTGGCGCGGCCGAACAAAGCACTATCGGCAAACAGGCCGGAATCAAAATACCCGAACGGAGTCAGGTTCAAGTTGTTAAAAAGGTTGTACAGGTTCGCGCGAATATCGAGCATGGCCGCTTCCCCCAGGTGCCAAGTCTCAGGCAGCTTAGTCTGCTTGATAAAACTCACGTCGGTACCGAAGTAGTGAGGACCGCGAAAAGCATTCCGGCCAACTCCCGGGACTCCGGTGCTGGTTGTATTGAAGTACTTCGATCCGCCACCCGGCCAGTTAGCGCCGTTGAGAAACGCGTCGTTCGAATTGTCGTAGACCGCGTTGCCGTAGTACTGCGTGGGACGGATCGGCCCTTGCGACGGACCGCCGGGAGTGCTAACGGACTGGCCAATTTTTACCGTATATGGGAAACCTGAGTGGTAGGTCAAAATGGGAGCCATTGAGAAGCCTCCCAGCAACTTGCCGACTACGCCTTGTTGCTTCTTGTACCACGGAAGTTCGTATTGTCCTGAGATCAGCGCAAAGTGAGTGACATCGAAATCCGATGGACCTCGCTCGGTATTCAGGTCCTGCGGGTAGGTCTGGTTCGTATTTGATCCAGGACCCTCGCCTGAGAGCTGATCGATGCTCTTCGCCCACCTGTATTTGGCTTGCAGGCCCAACCCGTTCGCGAACGATCGGGTGAAGCCAAGGTTCAGGGCGTTGTAGTTAGAGTTGACGTCGGGCTGCGGAAAATAGATGGGTCCGAATTGCGGGTTGGCGCTGTTCGGATACAGGAAATTTTGGTTTACGATCCGGACTAAGTGGTGATCGGTGCTGCCCTGAAACCCAGCCGACGCCA
>JANXQZ010000907.1 GCA_025353235.1 Bryobacterales bacterium | reverse complement strand
CGGAACTTCCTCAGGCAGCAAAGTTCGCTCATCGCCCAGCGCTTCCTGCATTTGTTCGGTGGTCAGGTCTTCAGCGGTTCGCAGATCCGCGCCGCGCAGGTCGGCTCCGCTGAAGTCCGTGCCGATCAGGCGCGCACCCACCAAGTTTGCGTCCCGGAGGTCTGCCCAGCGCAGGTCCGCTCCAGTCAGATCGCTTAGCGTGAAGTTGGCGCCGCGCAGGAGGGCGTGCCGCAGGTCGGCCATGACTAAGCTTGCTTCGCGCAAATCGGCGCTCGTCAAATCGGGGCGAAAATCTGGATCTTCCGATCGCATGCGGTTCCATTCATCCACATCGGCTCGGAGCGCCGCTAAGTCTTCAGGGTTGGCCATCCTTCTCACAATAGCCTAAGTCGACCGGTAGTTTTTATCCATATTGAGATAAGAGGCCTTACTGCCCCCAATAGACTCAGTCCGATGGCGTTTGGCTCTACAGTTGCTTGACTGGCCACACTGAGGCACACGATGACGGGCAAAAACACTGCGGTATTTGGAATTTTCCCCAGCCAAGCGAGCGCGGAAGCTGCTGTTGACACGTTGAGAAACGCCGGTTATCGCAACACGGATATCTCGGTGTTATTTCCGGATAACCAGGGCACCAAAGATTTTGCGGTTCAGAAAGAGTCGAAAGCTCCCGAAGGAGCCACCACTGGGGGAATCTCAGGCGGCGTAATTGGCGGGGCCTTAGGTTGGCTGGCCGGAATTGGCGCATTGGCGATTCCGGGCGTGGGACCATTCATTGCGGCGGGTCCAATCATGGGCATGCTTGGCGGAATCGGCGTCGGCGGAGCAATCGGCGGCTTAGCCGGGGCGCTCATCGGAATGGGCATTCCGGAGTATGAGGCCAAGCGCTACGAAGGTCGCGTCCGCAAGGGTGGCATCCTGCTCTCCGTGCATTGCGACAACTCCGACTGGGTGAAACGCGCGAAGACGATCTTGGAGCAAACGGGCGCGGAAGACGTCTCGGCAGCAGGTGAAGCTGCGGCTGATTTCGCGACCTCGGACAGACCTATGGCGCGGGCAAGCAGGCTATAAAAGGAGATCAACGATGTCAGGCAAAAATGTGGCTGCATTCGGGCTGTATCCCGATCAAACTACCGTGAGCGAAGCCGTTGATGCATTGAAGCATGCCGGTTTTCGCAACACCGATATCTCGGTGCTCTTTCCGGAGAACTTGGGATCGAAGGACTTCGGCCATGAGAAGCACACGAAGGCACCCGAAGGGGCGGTGGCGGGGGCGAGCTCAGGCGCAATCCTAGGTGGAGCCTTGGGGTGGCTCGCGGGAATTGGGGCTCTCGCCATTCCCGGCATCGGACCGTTCATCGCCGCTGGCCCAATTCTGGCTATGCTAAGCGGGATCGGCGTGGGAGGAACGGTGGGCGGCTTTACGGGCGCTCTAGTTGGCGTCGGAATTCCGGAGTACGAAGCGAAGCGCTATGAGGGCCGGATCCGAAATGGCGGAATTCTGCTCTCAGTCCACTGCGATAACTCGGATTGGGCCAAACGCGCCAAGGAGACCCTGCACCACACTGGCGCGTCTGACATCGCTACTACCAGCGAGGCGAAGGCTGATTTCGCCGTGTCGGAAAAGCCGCTGGCTCGGACGGCAGGCGATCGCGGACTGCTGGATTCTTAAAGCGCACTCCGCCGTTTTCGGGCAACGTAGTCAGCATCGTTCATGATGCGTGGACCCACGTCAATCAGACGCGGTAACATATCGAAGATCGCGACTGGAGTCCACGCATCACCTCGGCGCGTCCTATCGCCATTGCGCTTTAGTCCAGCCGCGACTGCTGGTATCGATTGGTCCTTAACCACTAACTCGAGCCTTCTAGTGAGTGCTAGCCGCTCTTGAGCGTTGTCCTGAAGATGCCGAC
>JANXQZ010000906.1 GCA_025353235.1 Bryobacterales bacterium | reverse complement strand
GTTCAGCAACGCCTCTCAGCGCCAAGCGTGTGTGAAATAATCTTTCGCAGTTCCGACGTTCCGGCGGTCAAAGCTTCGGTCCCTCCGCGAATGGATATGCGCAGCGCAGACCCAACCGGCGGAGCCTTGGCGTTGACCGTTGGAACGTCGGAACTGCGAAAGATTATTTCGCACACGCTTGGCGCTGAGAGGCGTTGCTGAACTCTAATCTCGGCCAAAGTTTGCATCTCGCTCATTGTTAGCCGCGTGCCCGCAACTTCCACGCTGAGGTCTGGCAGCGTAGCGATCATGCGATGCCTCCGGCCGGACCTGCTGGGACCCGCAAATTCGCGCCTGCCGGAAGATGCGCAGGGTCGTCGATTCCGTTGGCTGCGCAGATCCAGCGCCACATTCTCGAATCGCCATAGTAGCGATGAGCCAGTTCATCCACTCGCTCGCCGGATCCACCGCCTTGCCCTTGCCCCTCTACTTCATGCACGCTCATTTCGGCCGTATCGAGCAATCCGGGTCCAGGCCGGATGGCCGAAGCGGGAAGTTCGCGCACGGCGCTAGGCCCGGGTTCGCTCACTCGCAGCATCCGCAGGGAGAGAAACGAACGCCGCGGCGCACCGGTTTCGCTGAAGTACTCGAGACGTTCCGCAATGGAGGCGATCACTCCCGGAACATTCCAAAATTTTCCCCAAACGAAACGTACCGGCGAAGGGCGGCCGTTGCCGTCGTCGCCCGCCGCGTTCTCTGCCAGATTCCATAATGGTCCTGTAAGATCGCGAACGTCCTGCGTTTCAATCGAGGATCCGGCTATACCGATATCGAACAGCAGCTTCAAGCGCAGTTCCGTCGCGCCCCCTCCGGTATAAATCAAAGGATCATCCGTGAGCCCGCGCCCGATGAGCGGCGAGGCTCCGGACTGGCGAGTGCTGATTCCAGACGATCGGCGAACCACGATGCTATTGGGATTCAACATGCATCCCAAACGCTCGCCGGTCTGTTCAATTAGAAATGCGGCGCGTTCCATGACGTTCCCCGCTGCTCGCGATCTAGTCTTTCGAGTCTCGCCCGCTCGAGGAGCAGGCGCTTGACGGCGCGATTCTTGGGCGCATGCGGCAAGGGCGGCTCAGGCCATGCATTCGCTTCCGCGGCGGTCCAAGCGGGAAGAGCGGCGCCCTGTTGCAAGGTGTCGCCGAACTCAGGTATTCGCAGAGGAAGGCTTTCAACCTCGGGCATCGTTGGAATCGGCCGCGTTCGCTGGGCTACTTCGACGAAGGCTGGTGGTTCGGCAAGGTGGTGCGCCCCCAACTTAAATGCGGGCGGCGGAGTGTCAGGGCGGTGGTGCTTGGCGAACATCCCGGTTCCGCGCCCAGGGCTTTCGTCCAAGCGAGAGACGACGATGGTACGCGCCGGAGTGGCCGTCGTCTTATTCAGCGGGGGCGCAAACCCGTTCGCCCGTCCTGTAATGGTCAGAGGTTGAATGGGCGAGAAAAGCGACGGCGCGGATCTGCCTGTCGCTGAACGCTTGCCTGTCCACTGTGCCTGGGTCCGCGCCGGAGTGACGGAAGGATCGATATCGTTCGGAGTGGATAATGCCGATTTCACGGGGGCGGGGAACGCTGCCACGGGCTCCCCATGCACGCCCTGTGTAGCTGGAAAGTTCGCCGGGGAAGACTGAGGCTGCCTCGCCTCATGCTCGAAACCAGGTATGTTGGCGAGCAGATGGGGGGCGCCACGTTTCACGAGTTCCAACCAGTGCGCAGGCGGTCCGTTCGAGCTTCGAGCCGCCCACGCCGGCGGAGGTCTCGGCACACTCCGTTCGGACGGCTCGGCGGCATCGGGCGATGAGGAAGGTGTCCGCTCGGGCAGGCTGGCGGGGCTCGGAAGGCTAGCCATTTCGTCCCGCCCGACGCGCTGCGCCCACGACCGCAAGACGCGGGCAAGTGCTGCTCGCATGCCTCCGATCCATTTTGCGCCGAAGATCATTGTGTGCGGCTCTCGAGAACTCAAGCCCTCTTGATGGTTTCGCAGACAAGCTTCAGCGTCTCAATGGCGATGGCTCCGCCAAGAGCGTCCAGAGCAGCGCCGTTCCACTCGCAAGGCCAGGCATTTTCAAGATTCCAACGCATCGCTTCCGTCACACCATCCGGACCGAGAAGAG
>JANXQZ010000878.1 GCA_025353235.1 Bryobacterales bacterium | reverse complement strand
CAATCAGCCAGCAGCTGGGGCGCGGGATCACGCTTTGATGCCTGTCGGCGTATACGTTTCTTACCCGTTTTGTGCGCAGAAATGCACCTTCTGCAACTTTGCGTCAGGCGTGTTTCCGAGCAGTCTCGAAGCGGATTACCTGGCGAGCCTGCGCACCGAAATCGAGGGCACGATTTGGGCGGAAACTCCCGATACGGTTTACCTAGGCGGCGGCACGCCGAGCCAGATGCCCCCAGACCAGCTCGCCTCGCTGCTGGAATTGATCCCGGGCCGACCCTGGGCGGAGGCTACCATCGAAGCCGCTCCGGGGACCATAACTATTGAAAAGGCAGAAGCGTGGCGAGTTGCTGGAATCAACCGGGTGAGTCTGGGAGTGCAATCGTTCTCGACCAAGGAACTGGCTCGCACTGGCCGCAAGCATACTCCGGAGATCGTGGCTCGTGAAGTGGAAACCCTGCGCGCGGCGGGAATTTCAAATCTCAATATCGATCTGATCGCTGGTCTGCCGGAACAGACTTTCGCTTCCTGGCAAACTTCGCTAAGCTGGCTCAGCGCAATTGACCCGGACCATGTATCCGTGTACATGCTGGAAGTGGACGAAGATAGCCGGCTTGGTCAGGAAGTGCTGCTGAACGGCAAGCGCTACGGCGCACCAGACATCCCCTCGGACGAGGCAATTGCCGAGTTTTACGAAATGGCTATCTCGCATTTGCGAGATCAAGGCTTGCATCGCTACGAAATTTCGAATTTCGCCAAAATAGGGCGTGAGTCGCTGCATAATCTGAAGTACTGGCGCCTGGACCCTTACGTCGGCTTCGGCGCGGACGCTCACTCGTTCGACGGCAAGCTGCGTTGGCAGAACGCCGACTCGGTGGAAGAGTACGTCCAGCGCATGCAGGCAGATGGCTCGGCTAGAACCGCCACTGACGAAGCCAAGCTTGGCGAAGAACGATTCTTCGTTGGGCTCCGGCTGAGCGCAGGTATCAGGCCCAGTCCGGACGAATGGCGGCAATGGAACAGCGAAATAACGCAGTTCATCAGCCAAGGCCTGCTGGAGAGGAAAGGCGACCGGCTGCGGCTCACCGATCGAGGGGTGATGTACTCAAACGAAGTTTTAGCGGAGTTCGTGGGAGCATGACTGACAGAATTATCGACTTGCGCAGCGATACCGTAACGCGGCCATCCTTCGCGATGAGGCGGGCGATGGCTGGAGCGGAAGTTGGCGACGATGTTTACGGCGAAGACCCCACCCTCAACCGCTTGGAGCAACGGGCCGCCGAAATTTTTGGCAAGGAAGCCGCCCTATTCGTTCCTACCGGAACCATGGCCAACACCATCGCCGTCAAGATCCACACCCTCCACGGACAAGAAGTGATCTGCGATTCTCGATCGCATCTCATGGATTGGGAACTTGCGATGGTGGCTTGGTTCGCCGGGTGTCTGGTTCGGCCGATCGCGACTGAGGATGGCATCCTGCGCTGGAGCGAGATCAAGAAGTCTGTGAAGACGGCCAGCCCGCATCGCTCCCCTACCGGTCTGATTGAAATTGAAAATACTCATAACATGGCAGGCGGCGTAGTCTACCCGATCCATGTCATCAACGAGATTTGCCATGAGGCGCATTCGGTGGGGATCAAGGTCCACATGGACGGAGCGCGCGTCTTCAACGCAGCTTGCCATCTGAACGTGCCAGTGAGCGAAATCGCTGCCAATGTGGATACGGTGATGTTTTGCCTTTCGAAAGGCTTGGGAGCTCCGGTAGGCTCCATGCTGCTGGGCACGGCTGCGGCGATCGAAGAGGGGCGGCTCTATCGCAAGCGATTGGGTGGCGGCATGCGTCAGGCTGGAATCCTGGCGGCGGCGGGATTGATCGCGCTAGAAGAGATGCCGAAGCGCTTGGGAGAAGATCACGCGAATGCGCGCATGCTTGCCGAAGCTCTTTCGGATATGCCTGGCGTGAAGATTGACCCAAAGCGGGTAAACACGAATATCGTAATTTTCGATGTGAGCGGGACCGGGGTGAAGTCAGCCGAGATCGCCGACCGATGCAAGGCGAATGGGCTGCGGGTGAGCACGGCGAATCCCACGAACGTTCGGATTGTCACGCACTGCGATGCATCGAGCAAGGATTGCGAACGCGCCATCGAAGTGCTGCGCAAGATCCTGTAAACTGGGGAACCATCACGTCCCTCTCCCACATTCGAGCTTGGTCCCCGGCACTCGGAATTCTCCTTCTGACAGCCGTAGCGCTGGCGGTCAACGGTTATCACCTCGGTGTCGACGATGCCGCGATCTACGTGCCTGGCATCAAGATGGCGGCCGATCCTTCCCTGTTCCCGGCTGGTTCCGCCTTCTTCACGCATCACGCGAACCTCACTATTTTCCCGAATCTGATCGGACTTTCGGCCAGGCTTCTGCATTTGCCGTTCGACTTGGCCATTATCCTTTGGTACGTGATTTCGCTGCTCTTGTTATTCGCTGCTTCCTGGGATTTGCTGGGAGCCTGTTTTGAGAGCGCGCGGGCGCGGTGGGCCGGACTCTGCGTTCTATGCGTCTCGCTCGCGGCGCCGGTGGCTGGGACGGCATTAATCCTAGTCGATCCTTATTTGACGTCGCGATCTCTTTCCACGCCTATGACGCTGTTTGCGCTCGCGGCATTCGCACACAAACGCACTCGCGCAGCGGTCTTGTGGGTGCTTGCATTGACGGTGATTCATCCGCAGATGGCGTTCTATGCGATCACGGCGCTGGGTTGCATTGCGATCGCCCAAGTGAGTACTCGGCCTTTCGCAAACCTTGCGGCCGCGCGCGCCGCCGCTAGTATGTTGGCGCTGCCTCTTTCGTTCGACCTGGAACCGGCACACGGCATCTATAAGGAGATTCTGCAGTCGCGTGCTTATTTTCTAGTTTCGAGCTGGCAATGGTATGAGTGGATTGGCGTAGTTGCTCCGCTGGTTTTACTGGGATGCTTCTCCCGACTGCGCCTTAGCACAACGAAGCCGGTATTTCAGATGTTGAGCGGGGCGTTAATCCCGTTTGGCGTTTGCTTCACGCTTATAGCGATCCTCCTTGCCAGCACTCCCCAGTTTGAAAGCATTGCGCGCCTGCAGCCCATGCGTTCTTTCCATCTGATCTACCTGGTTATGTTGCTATTCACCGGAGCGCTGATCGGCGAATACGTGCTGCGAGATGCCGTGTGGCGTTGGTGTGCGCTCTTCGTCCCGTTGTTTGTCGGGATGTGGGCGCAGCAAGCCCGCGCTTTCCCGAACAGTCCGCACATTGAGGTGCCAGGGCTGAGTTATGGAAGCGGCTGGGTGCCCGCGCTCCTTTGGATTCGCGGGCATACGCCAAAGAATGCGTTGTTTGCGCTGGATCCCGATTACCTCGCGAGCGCCGGCGTGGATCTGCACGGGTTTCGCGCGATCGCCGAACGCAGCGCCTTGGCCGATGAATTAAAAGACAGCGGTGCGGTGTCGCTATTCCCGCAACTGGGAAGCCAGTGGAAGCGGGAAGTGATGGCGCAAAAAGCGTGGCGCGCCTCACATTATCGAAATTATGCAACCCTGGTGGCCCGTTACGGAGTCCAATGGTTTGTGGTCCCGGAGCCGACAACTGTGCCTGGGCTGACTTGCCCTTATCAGAATCATGACTTTCGCGTTTGCACCATCGCTCCGAAATCCAATTAAGTGGATCGTATGGTGTTCGTGTCTCCTTCTTTACAGCGCCACGTTGCAGGCCGCCGTTAACACGCTGGTTGTGTCAGTTGTCGACGGGGAAGGCGTGCCGGTTGCAGGATCCATTGTGGCCGTCAATGCGCAAGGATACCCGGAACGGAACAAGGCTGCGGATGCCACCGGAGTAGCGCGCTTCGTCGGACTTGAGGCGGGAGAGTATTCGGTGACCATCTCGTCTCCGGGTTTCACAAGCCTGACTGCTCGAGTGACGATCGCGCCAGGCGCCGAGGCCAGAATCGATGCCACCCTAAACCTGGCAAAGCGGGCTGATAGCGTAACTGTTGAGGGCAACGTGGATGTTCCGCTGGATCAAGCCGCCTCGCCTGCCTCGACGTTGAAGCGGGATGACGTAAAGAACAGCGTTGACCGCCCGGCGACCGTGGCGGATGCGCTTCCGTTGGCGCCGGGTGTAATCCGGCTTCCCAACGGGCAATTGCGGCTGTCGGGCAGCGGCGAACATCGCAGCACGCTGTTGGTCAATTCGGCAACCGCCACTGACCCAAGCACTGGTCAATTCGGCGCTACCATCCCTATCGATAGCGTGCAATCGATTAATGTGCTGGCAAGCCCATACCTGCCGGAGTATGGCGGGTTTACGGCGAATGTGATCGCAGTGGAGACACGCCGCGGAGGCGAGAAGTGGAGCTTCGAATTGAACGACCCTCTGCCCGAGTTTCGGTTTCGAAGTTGGCATCTGCGAGGGCTAAAATCGGCCACGCCGCGCATCCACCTCGGCGGCCCGATTATTCCGGAGCGGCTATATGTCACCGAGTCGGCAGAGTATGAGATTCGCAACACATCGGTGATCACGCTGCCATTTCCGCGAAACCAGCAGAACCGGGAAGGGTTGAATTCCTTCACTGAACTCGATTATGTTGTGAGTCCTTCAAATATGCTGACGGCGACATTCCATGCGGCGGATCAACGCTCGCGCCATGTGAACATGGATTTTTTCAATCCCGAGCCGGTGTCCCCGAATGACGCTCATCAAACGTATTCGGCTGCCCTTACGGATCGGATGACGCTCGGTTCGGCACTGCTGGAGAACGCGCTCTCGCTCAGCACTTTTCGTGCGCGAGTCCGGCCACAGGGCGATCTGCCGATGACTCTGACGCCTTTCGGAAACCAAGGCAATTATTTCAATACCCAGACTCGAACGGCGTCGCGAGCCGAGTGGCGCGAGACTTACTCGCTCACTAGGAACGCGTGGGGTACGCACAGCCTGAAATTCGGTGCGACGCTGGGGGGCACAACCGAACATGCCCTGGTGCAGGACCGGCCAGTCGACCTGTTGGATGGGGGCGGCGCGTTGGTAGAGACGATCCGGTTTACGCCTGGCTTGCCGATCGCCCGCTCGGACGTGGAGGGATCCTTTTTCGCGCAGGATCAGTGGACCGTGAATCCCCAACTGGCGGTGGAAGCGGGAATTCGCGTGGAGCAACAGGAGATCACGGGAACGTTTCGGGTAGGACCGCGTGCAGGTTTCGCCTGGACGCCATTTCATGATGGCCACACGGTAATCAGGGGTGGCCTTGGTATTTTCTACGATCGCGTGCCTTTAAATGTTTACGGATTCTCGTCTTATCCCGTCCAAACGATCACGCGATACGCGGCCGATGGCACAATCCAGAGCGGACCCGATCAGTTCTATAATCTGACCGACGAGGCAGCACGGGCGGAGCTTCCCTTGATTTATGCGCGGCAGCATCCAGGAAACTTCTCTCCTTACAGCGTCAACTGGAGCGTGCAAGTAGAACAGACTTTGTCGGCACGGGTGCGAGTTCGCGCCAATTATCTACAGAGCGCATCGGATGGCTTGATCACGTTGAATCCTGGATTGGCGCAGGGGCAGCATGCGTTCCTGCTGAGCGGGAATGGCAGCTCGCAGTTGAAGCAGCTTGAGTTGACTTCGGCGATTCGGGCTGGACGCGCGAGTCAAGTCTATGTCTCGTATGTGCATGGCCGGTCAGTGGGGAATTTGAATGAGTTCAATTCCTACTTGGCCAGTTATCCCAGCGCGCTAATTCTGCCGGATCGCGTTTCCTATTTGCCGGGCGATGTTCCGCATCGACTCCTGGCGTGGGGAACCGTGCGGCTGCCGTGGAAGTTCCAGATCATGCCGAAGGTGGAGTATCGCTCGGGCTTCCCGTACTCGCCGCTGAACGTTTACCAGAGCTATGTCGGCGCGGCCAACCAGGCGCGATTCCCTGGATTCATCGCGGTAGATGCGCGGGTGTCAAAGGATTTCAAAATCTCGCCAA
The DNA here is from genome assembly GCA_025353235.1 of Bryobacterales bacterium. Lineage (GTDB taxonomy): Bacteria > Acidobacteriota > Terriglobia > Bryobacterales > Bryobacteraceae > JANXQZ01. The sequence continues at coordinate 6,165 of JANXQZ010000878.1, read as the reverse complement.
AGTATACGATGCGATTATCGGTGGTTGGATCGAATCTGACGAATCACTTCAATCCAGTAAGCGTATACGCGAACGTAGCAGGCCCTCAATACGGCGTATTCTTTGGCAATTACCGCAGACGCTACACGGCCGACTTCGACTTTATCTTTTAAACTGAGATACGCGTTCAAATGAGTTGCTATCTTGGTGGGCCCTTGTGGGCTGTAGCTCGATCGTAAAGCAACCCTCCGCCCCCACCCGCAATTGCCCCTATCGCCGCTCCTTTGCCACCGCCCGCCAAGGCACCTATTGCTGCTCCTACGCCAGCCGTCCCTGCGATGATCTCTGCAGAATGTACTTTCGATCTGCTTTTTATGGGTGGTTGGCGAGTATACTCGTTCCGATCCGATATGTGCTCCACTGGCCGAGCAGGACGTTCAACGAGCCTGGACTGAACTGGCGCTGGTTGCGAGCGGTGTGCTTCAGCATTAGGTTGGCGGGTGCACCCAGCGGAAAGCAACAGATTCAAACTCAGACCCGCTACAGTCAAGGCGTATTTTTTTAGCTTCAATTTCCGTATCCTTCCCTTACCTTATCGGCAGGTTGTAGGGTTTCATGGGAATAAAATCCGCCCGGCGGCAGGTTGGCAACCAGCCGTACACTTTCTGCCTCGGTCTTGATGACACGTGGCAGGTTCCTACTCGGCATATTTCAACAACTCTTCACAAAAACGTGCTTGTACGGGAATACGATTCGAACAATCAGCCCATACTTGTTGCCGCGACTGTTGAAGATTGCCGGATCGCCTGCCATTTCCGTCGCCGGGTATGTCTTCACCGTGCAGCACGAAAGATGCGGAAACCCCAGGCGGACAGATCCACATCAGGCGGCTTTAGCGTAGGACGGGGTTGGGCAGCGCCGGGCGTGACGTCCGTCCAGGCACCAACCTTGAGTCCGCTAGCCGTGATCCGGGCAGGCTCATTGGAACAATTAATCACAACGAAAAACTGCTCCTTCGAGTCTCGGCGCAGATAACTCAAGACGCGTTGCGGCTGCACATTGTCGAGCCACACCGTTTCTCCCTGCTGCAGCGCCGGATGGTCGCGGCGCAGACGAATCATCTCGCGATAGAACTGCGTAAACTCCGGGCGCCGCTCCGCAAATTCCCAAATCACAGGCAGCCGCTCAAACAGAGCCGGTGCGCCCGATTCGCTGGTGTCGCCAATCTCCATCCCGTTATACAGCAGCGGCACGCCGTCCAGCGTAAACATAAGAGCCGACGCAGCCAGCGCGCCGCGTTCGCCAAAGCGTGCAATGGCTCGCTTCTCGTCATGATTATCCGAGAAGCGCAGATGCATTGAGCCCTGAGGATAAATCTTGCGCTCTTGCAGCCACTCATCGTGAAGAGCCGAAGCTCTAACGCCGAACTCAAAGACTTCCGTCAGCTTGCCGTGCAGCGGCCAGGAATAATCCAGATCGAAAGCCTTCTGAAGAAGGACAGGCTCATGCGCTTCGGCAAGCATCATGAGGTCGGGTTTGATCTTGGCGAGCGAGGCGCGTGCCTGATTCCAGAAATCGGCTGGCACCTGACTCGCGACATCGCAGCGGAATCCATCCAGATCGAACTCTCGCAGCCAGTATTCCAGCATCTTCAACATGTACTGGCGAAGTTCAGCATTCTTATAGTTGAGAGCCGCCACATCTGACCAGTCCGGCTCGGGCGGAATAATCTCGCCACCCGGACCGTGTTTGTAATACTCGGGATGCTTCATCAGCACACTATCCCAGGCTGTATGGTTCGCAACGATGTCAATGATCATTTTGAATCCAAGCCCGTGAGCTTCCCGCACCAAGGCATGAAAATCCTCAGCCGAGCCATACGTTGGGTCGATGCCATAGTAGTCCTGAACCGAGTAGGCGCTGCCGAGAGAGCCCTTGCTTTTCACCTTGCCCACTGGATGAATGGGCATGATCCAAAGCACGGTAACGCCGAGTTGCTGCAAGTAGGGAAGCTTCTGTTGAATACCCTTGAAATTCCCCGTCGCCGAGAAGGTGCGGGGGTTAATTTCGTAGATCACCGCAGACTTCAACCACTCCGGCGACACAGGCTGAGCAAACGCCAAGCTTGCGGTAAACGCAAGACAGAGAAACTTTCCGATACCGTTTTTCATTCGCCCTAATCGTTCCGGTAGACCTTTCCGGACTTCATCACAAATCGAACCTTTTGCAATGCCCCAACGTCGGACAGCGGATCGCCATCGACTGCGATTATATCCGCGAAGTGCCCCTTCTCCACGGACCCCACCCGATCCGACCAGCCCAGCAAATCGGCAGCCTCGGTGGTGGCCGCGCGAATCGCCTGCATTGGTTTCATGCCCCACTCCACCATGAGCGGGAACTGTCTTGCGTTGTCGCCGTGAGGGTAGACGCCGCCATCGGTGCCAAACGCCATGCGCGCACCACCCAGGTACGCATGGCGGAAATTTTCCCGCTGCAATTTCCCGATCTTGCGTTCCTTCTCGATCGACTCCGGCAGCATTCCCTGCTTAGCTCCCTCGGACAATATGTAATCGTCGTTGTATATGTCGAACACCAGGAAAGTCCCGTGCTGCACGGCTAAGGCGATGCCTTCATCATCGATCAGACTCGAGTGCTCGATGGAATCGACTCCGGCGCGAATGGCATCTTTAATCGATTGCGTTCCATGTGCATGGGCCGCCACCTTGCGTCCGAGTTTGTGGGCCTCTTCGACAATCGCTTTCATTTCCTCTAACGTGTACTGGGGCGTGCCTGGTTGATCGCCCTTCGAAAGCACGCCGCCGGATGCGCAAATCTTGATCAGATCCGCGCCATACTTAATTACTTGGCGCACCTTCGCGCGGGCAGCCCAAGGACCATCCGCCACGCCTTCGCTCGAGTAACGATACTCCGGCGCGAGCAGGTTCTCGTCGCAATGTCCGCCCGTGATGCCGAGCGCGGGACCGGAAACCTGCAGCCGCGGCCCTTCCACCTCGCCTGCTTCGATGCCGTCGCGAAGCGCCACGTCCGCGTACCCTGCGGCACCCACGTTGCGGACCGTGGTGAACCCGGCGCGTAGAGTTTTGGAGGCGTTCTTCACTCCCGTTACGGCGCTGCGAGGAACCGAAATACCAACGGACTGATAGCCAGAGTGACTGGGGTCACCCGTGAGATGATCATGCACGTCAATCAGGCCGGGCAGGCAGGTGCCCTTGACCTCGATAGGCGCGGTGCCGGTCGGAACACTCGCTTTGGCTGCGGGCACGATATCGGTAATCCTCCCCGCATCCACCATAACCATCATGTCGTTCAGGTACGCTTCCTTTTTCACGTCGAGCAGTCTCGCGCAATGCACGACCGCGGATTGGGCCTGGACCAGCGCGGAGGCGCTCAGCAGGCAGATGCAGATTCGAATATTCATGAAAATTACCAGAGAAACTCTTTCGCATCGCTGCGGCGTTGATAGCTATCCAGCACGTGTACCACGCGGAGCTTCTTCATTTTGGCCGGAGAGAGAGCCCCGATCGGAATATAAACGATGCGGCGATTAAGGTGCGCGGCGATGGAGCGGAAGATTGAGCGCGGCGGCTTGGCGGCCACGTAGGCCACCATGCGTTGCATCGAATAATCGAGCGCCGCCATCAGAAGCCGCTCGGGCTTGTTCAAGGCATAATCGTAATCCGGGTCAGACCAAACGTCGTACATGCGCCGAGGCGGGAGCGTCATGAGAAAGCCGCCATACTCGGCGCGCCCGATGCCTGGGCCGACCAGATGCTCAAAAGGAAACGTAGAGTAGAAAGCCATGTCGGACTCGTTCTGGTGTTCGCCGAGCCATGTCGTGAGGTACTGATAACGGTCATTTCGATCCTCATCGAAGATCACCACCACTGCGCCAACGTCGCCCGCCACTTTATCCTGCTGCCGCACGTAGAGCTTGCCTTCATGCCAGTTGCGAATCGTCTCGCGCAGGTCGATGCCGTCCAGGATGGAGGTGGTGAATGGCTCAGTACGCACGCGTTCTTCCGAGAGCATGCTTTTCGCTTTCTTCTTGAGGAAGCGGCCGTAGTTCTCGATCAGAAGGTCTTCCGGAGGGTACGAACAAATCGCGTTGCCATCGGTTTGCTTGGCCCACTCGCCCTCGAACTTTTCCTTCTTGCGAGGCTTGAGTCCGCGCGGCAGCATGCGCTGCTTCATCCGGGGAAGACGCCGCCTCAAGCGCATCTTCTTGGTGTTGAGCCAGATCTCGTTGCCCGATAAGTTCACCGTTTCGAGCATGTCGCTCACGTCGGATTGCGCGGGATACTGGTTGGCCATTTGCCAGACTTCCCAGGCGTAATTATCGTCGACGATGGACCGAGCCGCCACAGTGAGATCGAAGACACCGGCCATCAAGTCGCGACCGATTGCAGCGAGGTTGCGCGTGTAGCGAGCCAGCATGCGGCGCTGCCAGTGCTCAATTTTATCGCCGGTGTTCGTGACGTATTCGGCTTCCGCCTTGCGCAGCAGATCGAACTGGATGCGCGGTCGATCCAGAAAATCCGAAGCCAATTCGAGCCGGAAGTTTTCGTAGAGATCTTGCAGGTAGGGATACTCTACGGTGATTTCAGCCAGGCAGTCGGGATGCGGATTGAGGAGGCGAATGTCACTCTGGCGTACCCGAGCGGGCGGGTCTTGAGGGACCTCCATGGCGTCCAGCAGAGGATCCAAGAGATTGAGGGAAACTACGACCAGAACCGGTGCAAGCGGGTCGGATCCTTGCAACTTCCAGGCCATGCCGGCCGCGTGCTCGGTGACTTCCTCAGTTCGAATCTGCGGATAGACGCGATAGGCTTCGATGTACTTTTCAAATCCGATGAAAGGAATTGAATAGGTGTCTGGATACAAATCGGGCAAGTGCGGACGCTCAAGACGGTCAGGCTCCAGGAACACGACCTGGGCATCGATTTCCAGTGCGCTTCGAACGGCTTCCGTGAAGGGATCGCAGGGTTCGACGGGCACGTAGATGGCGCGTTCGTCGTCTTTCTCGTCGATATAGAGAAGCACCGACATTTGGGGCAGGCGGGCTAGCGCTTGCAGGTATGAGTCTTCCAGCAAGCCGGGCAACTCGACCGCGACAATGCCGGGGCGGTCCCGCAGTATGATGCGGCGCAGTTCAGCGGCGAATTCCACCCGGCCTGGAACCACGGGAATATACGTGAAATTTCCACGCCGAAGACTGCCCGCTTGCTCGACGGAAGTGCTAGGATCGTGCGACATAGCGCAGCGCTTCATCGCCGAGCGTCTCGAGAATGGCGGTCCTCAGAGCGAACTGGCCGTCGTTACTCTTCGCGGAATGCGAGCCGTTCTCAAAGTGCATCAGCTTCATTGCGAAACGTCCAATATTGATGCCGTCTCTCACTGTGTAACGTTCATCCGCAGCATGAGCCTCCTGCAGAAAGTCTGTGACGTAGTTCAGGATGTAGTCTTCGCCAAAGGGGAGATTTTCCTTCAAGATGGCGTACTCTTCGTGCCGCTCAGGAAAGTCGATGGTGATTTGCGGCTGCAGGCGCGAGTGGATGTATTCAGGCAGGTCGAAGGTGGATGCATCGTCATTCATGGTGGCCACCATGCGGAACAGCGGATGCGCCTTGATCTTAACGCCGGTGACCACGGATTCCACATAGCGCCGGTTATCTAAAAGGGGAGCAAGGCTGGCCCAGCTCTTCTCACTCATGCGGTTGCCCTCGTCGAGGATTGCGATTCCTCCGCGAATCATGGCTGTAAGCAAAGGCGAAGCCACGTAGCGGAGCTTAGATGCTCCTTCGATGACTGGCGTGATCAGCAAGTCCTCTGGGCGAGTATCCACGGTGGCTTGCATGATGTAGATCTCACGCTTGAGCCGCTTGCCGGCCGCATACGCGAGGGTGGTTTTGCCTACGCCCGGTTTGCCAAGGAGGCGCGGGTTCATGGGGAGGTCTTGCGGATCGATGACGAGCCACGCGGCGAGAAGCTGACGCATGGACTCCTCTTGGCCAACCCATGTGACGCTGAGTTCGTCGGGATGGGCAAGGTGAAGGGGAACCCCTTCGATTTCAACGATCATCCCTTTATCTTAGCCAACGCCCGAGCTTCTCTGATTCAGAATGCTATCTCGATGCTGAGTAATTCCACAAAAGTATTACAGCCGTC
>JANXQZ010000859.1 GCA_025353235.1 Bryobacterales bacterium | reverse complement strand
ATCCATCGCTCGCGCCGCCGGGCAAACACATCATGGGCATTTTCCTCCAGTACGCTCCTTATACTTTGAAGGACGCAACCTGGGACGAGCTGCGCGAACCCTTTGCGGATCGGGTGTTCGATATTATTTCGGAATACGCGCCGAATTTTAGCGATATTGTGATCGGCCGGCAGGTACTCACGCCACTGGACATGGAGCGGCGCTACGGAATCACCGGCGGCAACATTTTTCACGGCGAGATGAGCCTGGATCAGATGTTCGTGATGCGGCCCTTCGCGGGGTGTGCCCGTTACCGAACTCCGATCAATGGGCTGTACTTATGCGGCTCCGGCACGCATCCGGGCGGCGGGGTGATGGGCGCTCCCGGGTACAACGCGGCACGTGAAATTCTGAAAGATAAGTAGCTCGCTCACCGAAATACGCGGTTTAGCCAAGGTTGAATCACAGCTGATGACTTTGACGGAAATCGATGGCCACCCGGCATCAGGTGGAACTCGACATCCGAAGCGTGTCGCCGCAACCTATCCGGGAACTGCCTCGCGACCTCTACCGCATAAAACTCATCCTCCTCGCGCGAGATGTGAAGAATGGAAGCATCCACGTTCCCATACTTCGATTCGTCCCAATCTCTCGGCACGCCGCCGCAGATTCCAATCACGCCGCGAACCAATCCCGGATGCGTCCCCACAAAGCGATAGTTCAGCCCCACCGGTTGGGAAAACCCCATGAGCACCGTCCTTTCTGGACCCATGCCGAAGTCCGCTCTCAAACGCGACAGCGCTCCTTGCAATATCCGATGGTGAAGGGTAACCGCCTGCTCCCAGTGTTGCCGGATCCCCCAGTTGTATCCCGAAGGCGCATCCACTCCCGGCGCGGCTGCGTAATGCTGATTCGGCGCTTGCAGGGCGGCGATGATATGTTGCCGTCCAACCGCTTGCATGGTCAGTCGCAGCATATCGGTCGGGTTCGAGCCATACCCATGCAGCGTTATGATCAGCAACGTGCGATCGTCGATCCCATCCGGGACGTGGACCAAATACTCGCAGGTAGACGTAAGCTCGAAAGAACGGCGTTCAAAAAGTTTATTTTGCATGGCGCGAACGAATACCGATCATAATGCAAGCAGGACAATCCATGAATTCTAATGGACCGGCAGGTTTCGATTTGGAGTCCGCTCTGGAGGTCACAGGCGGCGATCGCGAGTTAATGGCGGAACTTGCCCACTTGTTTCTTCAGGACTGTCCGATTATGCTGGCGGACCTGGATTCTGCGGCTGCGCGGCGAGACGCGAAACAGATTGAAATGGCTGCCCACAAACTCAAGGGCTCGGTTACCGCGTTCGGGGGACGAGCGATCGCTGCGGCGGCGCTGCAAATCGAGACGCTCGGGAGGCAGGGCGACGTGGCAGACATCGACGAACTTCTAGCCGCGCTGAAAAACCTGATCGCCCCGTTTCTCGCCGAATTGCGTCTGGTAAGATGATGGGAGTCCGCCCAATCAAAGTAGATTTATGACCCCCAGTCCCACCACGGAAATCGTTTGCGCTCACAGTCCGGATTCCGACGATGCCTACATGTTTTATGGACTTGCGACAAAGAAAATCCGTTCGCGCCTGGTCACTTTTCGGCATGTGCTGGAAGACATCGAAACTCTCAATCGCAAGGCGATGGAGGGCATTTACGAGTTAACGGCTATTTCCTATCATGCCTATCCTTACGTGTCGGATAAGTATGCTTTGATGGCCAGCGGATCCAGCGTCGGCGACGGGTATGGCCCGGTAGTGGTGAGCGCTCATCCATTCGCCCCCGAAGAGTTAAAAGGGAAGCGGATTGCGATTCCGGGAAAGATGACAACGGCCTATCTAACTCTGAAACTTTTCCAGCCCGATTTCGTAGCTGTGCCAATGCAGTTCGATCGCATCTTAGACGCTGTGAGCGAACATTCAGTAGACGCCGGATTGGTAATTCACGAGGCGCAACTCACTTTTGGAAAGAGCGGGTTCCACAGCATTCTCGACCTTGGCCGCTGGTGGAAGAAGACTTATAATCTGCCTCTGCCGCTAGGTGCCAATGTCCTGTTGCGTTCGCTCCCGCGAGACATACAAAGCGAATGCTGCCGACTCATGCGTGAGAGTATTCAGTACTCGCTCGACCACGGAGACGAATCGCTGAACTATGCGCTGCAGTTCGCCCGCGATATGGAGCCGCGATTAGCTGAAAAATTCGTGGGCATGTACGTGAATCACTTTACGGTGGATTGCGGAGAGATTGTTCCGCGCGCGGCGCAGAAACTTCTGGATATGGGCTATGAGGCTGGTGTTATTGACAAGAAAGTCGAGTTGGAGTTCATCCGCTAGAACGCTTTTGGCGTGCGCTGCCGGGGTATTCCTCTGCGCAGCATTGGGATCAGCTCAGGGCGATTCCAAAGCGCGAGCCAAGGGCGTGCGGGACCTCGCGAAGCAGGGTGCCGGGTCGATCCCGCGGATAGTTCCTTATATCTCGGATCCCGATGGCAGCGTCCGGCTTGAAGCTGTTAAAGCGATCGTCCAATTGGACACGCAAAACAGCCTCGATCCGCTCGTTAAAGCCACCTCCGACAACCTTCCCGAGATACAGATTCGAGCTACTGAGGGTCTGGTCAATTTCTATCTGCCCGGTTACGCGCAAAGCGGCCTTACTTCGTCCGTAAAGAAGTTCGGAACTTCTATCAAGAG
>JANXQZ010000844.1 GCA_025353235.1 Bryobacterales bacterium | reverse complement strand
CTCGAAAAAGCCGAGCGCCTGGTCTAAATTCTTGCTGACAATTTGGAATGTGCCTAGATGGATCAGAGCGAGGGCTGCCTCGGGTCGACTGCCCAGCACCTCAGCCGCTTGGCTGTAAAAGGCGTCCGCTTCCGCGCTCTTGCCGCGCGCGCGTTCCAGGTCGGCAACATTGAGCAGTCCGACCCCGTACTCCTTGCTCCTGCTGCCCGAGATCTCCGCGCGAATGACTAGCGAAGCGTCGAGCAGCCTGCGAGCAAGATCGTAATTACCTAGAGCTCGCGCTGCCTGTGCCGCCTCGTCCAGCATTTGAGGATTCTTTTGCGAAGCAGCGGCTCGCATGGTGGCTTCAACGTCGGATTGAGCCGTTTTCATCGGCTTATCTTGCGCCCGTACCGCTGCTAGAGGAACAATTAACGCGATGGCTAATAGCGACGCAGCCACTGCCCAGGCGCGTCCCGGACTTGTGCGATTCACGCTTGAATCCAAGATAGCCGTGAGCCGTCCCTCGAGTTGCGACCGCCGCGCTACTGCGATAGAGGCCGCCCACCCCGCCGAGGGCGATTGCATTGTGCGGGCGATCTCGAGCAAGTGAGCTGCGTAGTCGGACGCGCGTGCGCCGAGGTTTAGCACCATGTCGTCCGTGGCCCGTTCACGCTCCTTCAATAGCGCGCGCCAAGCACTCCAGGCAAGCGGATTCCACCAATATAGGCTTAATGCTGTCCTGGCCAGCACATGAGCGAGCAGATCTCCTCGGCGCACGTGCGCCAATTCATGGAGCAGGACTATGCGACGGCGATCCTGGCTCCACTCCGCAGCGTCGATTGGCAGGAACACAGCGGGACGAATCAATCCGCAGACCATGGGCATACTGCCCGGCTCGCCTTCCAAAATATCCACCCCTCGGCTGATTTGCAGAGCGTCCTTAAGATCGCTGACGTTGACGTCCGCGAAAGACTCGGCCCGGCGCCGCATACGCCAGATGGTCACCCAACCGGCCAGTACCGGCGCAAGTGTCGCGATCGCCCCAAGTGTCCAAAGAAACAGCAGGCCCGAACGCCAATCGACTCGGACTCGATGTTTCAGAGGAGCAGGCTTGTGAAGTTGCGAGGCAACTTGGCCGGCAGGACGAATGCCAGGAGCCAACACGCTGGTTTGAAATGTCGCGCTGGGTGCCGAGAACGATCCGGTGAAAGGCACATATAAAGCTGGCAGAGACATTGTCAGGAACGGGAGCGCCAGCAGCACGGCCGATGTTGCGGTCCACAACAGGTGGCGAGCGGACGCCGAACGTCTGCGCAAAAGAAAGGCTAAGACCCATGCGACGCAGAGCACCGCCATGCCTTTGATAGCCGAGCCTGCAAAAATTGCGTACCATTTTGCTACATTGAAGTTCGACATCACTTTCCCTCTCTTTTCGCTTGTTCGATCATGTCCGCCATTCGATCCAATTCCGCGCGGGTCAGGCTTCTCGACGAGACGTCCAGCAGTGCTGCTACCACTTGTTCAGGCGAATCGCTGAAAAACGTATCAAGCAAGTGCTTGACTGCGGATCGCTTAGCCTTGGCGCCGGTCACGACGGGAGTGTAGACGTACGCCAAGCCTGCCATCGCATGCTTCACGTGGCCCTTGTCTTCAAGGACGCTGAGCATCGCGCGCACAGCGGAATAGCTGGGTGCGTCTTCCATGGAGTCTCTTACTTCGGCAGCGGAGGCTTTGCCTCGCTGATAGAGGATCTCCATGATTTGCCGTTCCCGCCGACTGTGCTGTTTTTTTAGCATCTGCTAGAAAATTAGCATTAGCCGCGGATCTTGTCAAGCCTAAACTTTAAGGTTGTTTTTGAGCGAAGCCGGGTTCGACAGAGGTGCTGGCGCAGGCGCAGTGGAGGCAGCGGGCGCATTTTGCGAAGCGAACCCATTTGGCGGAGCCTGGCCGGGCGGCGGGGCAAAGACCACGTTCTTGATGTAGTTGTCGGTGGCTTTCATTTGCATCTTCTGGGCGACTTGCCGTCCGTTGAGGAGTTCGCGGTAGCACTTGTGATAGCTTCGTTCGGCGGCGGCCCGGTAACGGTTGAATGCGGAAATCGGATCGCCTCCTTTGTCGAACATCTGCGAGACGATGTGGCCTTCCGGAGAAGCATCGTCGGAGCCGAAGATCATGTATTCGAAGGCGGCGGATTCGAGACGCGTGATGCGTTCGATGCGCCAGCGGGATTGAATCATTTGGTGGACGAGGAAGGATTCGTGTTCGCCTGAGGGGACCAGGTCGGCTTGAACGCGCTGGGCGAGGCTTTCGTAATCGGCTTGGCTCTCAGAGGAGAGGACGCTGAAGTCGGAGGAGAGTCCGTGTTGGAGGCTGTTCTGGCTGGATTTGGACTTTCCGGCGTCCGTGACAGGACCGGTGCTGGCTTGCGCATTCGCGCGATTTGCCGCGGTTTGGGCTGTAGAAGTCATTTCTGATTTCAATATAGGGGCGGTGTCAAGTAAATCAGTGGGATTTGAGAGACTCGTGACGAATAAGACTTTTGTTATCAATGAAAGATTTTTGAAGATTCGCGATAACGGGTTTAAGGCCGTGCTACGATTTTCTAACCGATGGCGAAGGTTTACGTATCGTCGACGATTGCCGATCTTGAGCCGGAACGCCGGGCGGTGATGGATTGGCTCGTGACTGCGGGGCATCAGCCGGTCCACAGCTATCGGCCGGACAGCGAGACGGTTCGCGAGAGCTGTCTCGAGGACGTGGATGGCTGCAATCTCTATGTGCTGATCTTTGGTCATCGTTACGGTTTTCAGCCGGAGCAAGACAATCCCGAAAAATTGTCGATCACGCAGTTGGAGTTCCGGCGGGCGGGCACGTCTGGCATTCCACGAATTGCGCTCCTCCGGATGCACGTTCCGGATATCGCGCTGTCCGATTTGTTGGACTCGGCGAGAGCAGAGCTGGTGCGGGGGTTTGACCGCGAAGTGCGTGCGGCTGTGCGACCTTTCGAGTTTCGGCAGGATGCAGGGCTGATCCTGGGGTTGAGCTCGGGTGTCCAGACGGCGCTCGAAAAACTCAGAGGCGTAGCCGAGCAAGAGGCAGCGCGCGACAATCCAAGGGTTCTCAGGATCATGGCGACGCTGACAGATGAACTGGAGCGCAAGAATCGATTGCTCGATGAGGGGAGTGCGCGAATCCGGGAACTCGAGGACCAGTTGCAGGCCGCTGTTTCTCGAACGATACGAACGGCAGAGCAGCCCAACGCCAGTGCAGGCGCTGTGGCGGCGGCCGCGGCGCTTGATGCGGGGGACACTCGTCCGGCAGAGGCTTTGCTGAGCGTTGAGGAGGGTAAGCAGGCTGAACAGATCGGAGTTTCGGGAGTGGATGAGGGGCTGCAACGGAATAAGGCTGCGGCTCTCGCGCGGGAGCAGGGCGCACTCGCGATGGGCTACGATGTCCGAGCGGCGTTGGCGGCCTTTGAGCGTGCTGCGGAATATGAGCCGGAGGACATCTGGACGCAGAATCTTGTGGGCGATCTGCAGGTTCTGACTGGTGATCTGTCTGCGGCGATGCGCAGTTTTCGGCGGGGGTATGAACTCGCGGAGGCGCTGGCCGGGCGCGATCCGGCGAACACGGAGTGGCAGCGCGATCTGTCGGTAAGTCATAACAGGATAGGCGACATGCTGGCTGCGCAGGGAGACGGGCCGGGGGCGCTGGCGGCCTATCGCAAGGGGCTCGGGATTCGCGAGGCGCTAGCCGGGCGCGATCCGGCGAACACGGAGTGGCAGCGCGATCTGTCGGTAAGTCATGACAGGATAGGCAACATGCTGGCTGCGCAGGGAGACGGGCCAGGGGCGCTGGCTGCCTATTGCAAGGGGCTCGGGATTCGCGAGGCGCTGGCGGCGCGCGATTCGGAGAAGATGGAGTGGCAGCGCGATCTGGCGGTGAGTCATGAGAGGACCGGCGACATGCTGGCTGGGCAGGGAGACGGGCCGGGGGCGCTGGCGGCCTATCGCAAGGGGCTTGGGATTGCGGAGGCGCTGGACGCGCGCGATTCGGCGAACGCATTATGGCAAACCGACTTGGCTGTCACGTGCTTCAAGCTGGGTGTGCTGGGGCATGGGCAGACTGTGGACGTCCGGCGCGAATATCTGCAGCGGGGGCGCAGGATATTGGTGCAACTCAAGGATCGGGGGCG
>JANXQZ010000818.1 GCA_025353235.1 Bryobacterales bacterium | reverse complement strand
GCCGTCACGGCCCTCGGCGAGGAACTGCACAGCCAGTATTTGTTGAGCTACAACCCAGACAATCTAGACGAAGGCGGCTTCCACGATATTCGAGTCGAGGTGAATCGACCGCGACTCGAAGTGCGGACCCGCCCGGGCTATTGGGTCGCCGCCCGCCCCTAATTTTCACGCTTCAGCTACAGTCCCAGGGTCAACGGCAACGCGAGATCAAGGCCCCGTCATGATCGCCAGCAACATGACTCGCGCCGGACGCCTCACCAGAGTGATTGTGCCGGTTGGGAACGGAACAAAACCAAAACGATCTCACCTCGGCGGAAGCTCATCGTAATCGGCCGTTTCAGGGCGATCCCAATCTTCGGCAAATGGAAGCAACCGGCGGCGGATATCGGCGGCCATAGCCTCGTCAATCCCTAGTTTGCGCAGATCCACTAAGTTGGGAGGGCCCACCCACGTCACAATCACGCGCGAACGTTCGGCTTCTGTCAGCGGTTCCATCAATTCGACTTTGCCGTTGCGGCAGACGCCTTCGACCGACCTCATCATGCATCAATTATGCCGCATGGAAAGTCATCGCGGCAAAGCTGACCACGCTCGGTTCATCTAGATCCCATTGCTGATAGCCGCTGGCCCTGATCTTCAAGCTGAGTTGGTATAATGCCAACTGTTGGGCGCGCCGTTAACCAAAGATCGAGCTAAATCTAAACTACGCCGATGTATCGAGGAGGGAGAAGTCATCTACTCCAAACATTTCCGCGATGAACTCGCCAATGACGAATTGACTACGGGAGATGTTCTTACGATTTGCAAGTCTGGAGCAATTGTGATGGCACCGGAAATAGACGCAAGACGGGAAACTGGAAGTATAGGATCGAAGGGATGACCGCTGATCAACGAAGGGTCACCGTTGTTTTCACCTTTCGGTCAGAGATGGCCGTGTTCATCACTGTCTTTGAGAGGACTCGATGAAGAAAGCAGAAAATCACGAGTGTACAAACTGCGGGGAGGTTGTCATCCCTGAGCGTCGCAGCTATCGATATCTCGAAAGCGGTCTGGAGAACGTTATCCTCCAAGGCGTCGAAATAGCAGATTGTCCGAACTGTGCGAACTCCGACGTGATTATTCCGCGGATGGCGAAAATTCATCGCTCAATCGCCCAGGCGCTGGTGAACAGTCCTGCCAGACTGACAGGCGACCAACTCCGGTTCCTTCGAAAGCACCTCGGCCTCAACGGAGAGCAACTCGGCGCGTACCTCCATACGGACAGAACCAAAATTTCCAAATGGGAGCGGGACGAAGATCCAATTGGACCTTCTACCGACAGGCTAGTCCGGTTGCTCGCGGCAGCGCTTGATAGCGAATTACGCCCCGGAGTTTCCGCCGTTGCCGAACATCTCCCGCGGATCTCGGACGAGTCTGGAAAAGAATTGGAGCTTCACGTCAACGTTGCAACCCTGCACACGGCCTTCTTACCAGTCTTAAGGGCCGCTTAGTATTGAAGGCTCATGGAAAGTCATCGCGGCAAAGCTGACCACGCTCTGTTCATCGATATTCCATTGCTGATATCTCCGCAGCACTCCTTCCGCTTTAGGCGCAGCGCTCAAAAAAGTATACAGCGGCGACGAACCGCACCACTTCAGATCGTCGCGATTCTCCTGCACCAAACCCCAGAACCCGCGCGTGTCCGCCTTAGCGACACGCTCAATCCGCAGCCGATCGCGCCTGGCCACATCCAGCATCTCGCCCCGGTCTGCCTCGGCCGTCAACGGATCGCCATACCGGCGGCCCATATGCGCCATATCGATCCCAAGCACCCAGAACAAGCGCTCCTTTTCTCTCGCCCCGATCTCGCCGAGCGTCCCCAGAAATCGCTTCACGTCTTCATTGTCTTCCGGCGCACCGCCCTCATAAATACTGCGCGCGAATTGGCCGCACAGGATCGGCAGAATACGAATATCCGGTCCAAACACATACTGCAGGAACACCACCTGAAACTCGATCGAATGCTCAACGGCGTGGCAGTAGTCCTCCATGCGTACGGCACCGGGCGCTTTCGCAGCCAGCTCATTCACGAGGCCAGTGTCTGTAATGGCTTCGCCGAAAGGAGTCACGTAAGGCTTGCGAGTTAACCCGAAGCGGTCCGGTTCGCCATAATGCGAAGTGCCCAGAATCACAAAAGTGCGGTCCTTGAGGTCGGGCTTCAGAGCCGCGAAAGCATCCCGATACGACTCCCATCCACCGGACGGGCTGACATGCGGCGCTGCAATCCCAACTAACGAGTTCTCGCCATACACCGGCGAATTCTCCATATACGCCGCTAATTCGGCTTGCGCTTCCCCTGGCTCATCCGGGTACGCCGACCCTGCATGGCTCGCCTCCCGCGTGGGAGCGTTCGCAAACTCCTCAAGCTTGCCAACTCGCAATTGCTCGAAGACTTCATTCTCCAAAAATCCAGCATTGTTCAGAGCATCGAACAGTTGTTTTTCAATGTCACCTACCTGAATCTGTCCAGTCGCGCGCACCAGATCCTGACGCAGATCGAGCTCGGTCTGTTCGCCATCGAAGCAAGCTAAGCACTCCACCAGTTGCGGAGGGATCAGAAGCACCGTGTCCGAGAAATGATATTGATCGCGGATGAGCAAGCCAGGCCGTTCCGGATCGGGAGAAGGCATGAAGTCCAGACTCAACCGGAGACGCGGAAGCGCTTGAGACATTAAGACAAATATCGCATGCGTCAGTTACTATAAATATCGAATGAACGTACTCATTACAGGCGCAAGCGGGGGATTAGGCACCGCAGTAGTGCAAGCCTTCCTCGACACCGGAGCATCCACCATTTTCGGAGTAGCACGATCCTGGCCAGTCGGCTCCGCCGCAAGCGATCGTTTCCATCCCGTCGAAGCGGACCTCGGAACGGCCTCTGAGTGCGAACGCGTGGCCAAGCTCGTTGGACCCGTCGATGCACTCGTGCATCTTCTCGGAGGATTCACCGGCGGCAAGCCCGTGAGCGACACCTCGGATTCCGACTGGCAAGCCATGCTGGATCTAAACCTGACTGCCGCATTCCACATGTTCCGCGCGGCTCTGCCCGCATTGCGAAAGTCTGGAAAAGGGAAAATCATCGCGGTCGGCTCCAAAGCGGCAATGGAACCCATGGCCAACTACAGCGCGTATGGCGTGTCCAAAGCTGCTCTCGTCGCGCTGATTAAAACGATAGCCCTGGAAGAAAAAGATCACGGAATCACCGCGAATATCGTCCTGCCCAGCATTATCGATACACCGATCAACCGCAAAGCCATGCCTAAAGCCGACTTCAGCGCGTGGGTTACGCCGCAATCGATCGCGAACCTGCTCGTGTGGCTGGCAGGGCCGCAATCGGCCGACCTCAATGGCGCCGTAATTCCTATATACGGCAGGGCTTGAGGCACGTCCTGCTAAAATACGAGAGGTAAAGTTCAACGATGAAAGAGGACAATGAGTAAAGAAGATAGCATTGAAGTGACAGGCACCGTAGTCGAAAAATTCCCGAGCGGTTTGTTTAGCGTTCAGCTCGATCAGGAACGCATTGTACTGGCCCACCTCGCCGGCAAGCTCCGGCGCAATCGCATCCGCGTCCTGGCTGGCGATCGCGTCACCATGGAACTCTCGCCGTACGACCTTACAAAGGGCCGCATCACCTACCGCCATAAATAGTCTCGTTCCTAATTCTCTTGCCGCCCGATCCGCCCGCCAAGATTCTCTTTATTTTCGGCACGCGCCCCGAGGCGATCAAGCTTTGCCCGCCCGTGCTCCAGCTTCGGCTGCGCCCCGACCTGTTCGATACCCGCATCTGCGTCACGGCCCAGCACCGCGCAATGCTCGACCAGGTGCTCACCGTATTTGGCGTCACGCCTGACCACGATCTGGACCTGATGCTTCCGGGCCAGACCTTATTTCAGTCCACGTCGCGCATGCTAACAGGTCTGGAATCGGTACTCGAATCCGAGCGCCCCGACCTCGTCATGGTTCAAGGCGATACCACTACCACGCTCTGCGGTGCTCTCGCTGCTTTTTATAAGCGCATCCCAGTCGCTCACGTCGAAGCCGGCCTGCGCACACATGACATGAGCCAGCCATTCCCGGAGGAGATGAATCGCGTTC
>JANXQZ010000788.1 GCA_025353235.1 Bryobacterales bacterium | reverse complement strand
GAACGCGCCAGTGCCACCCGCTGGCGTTCGCCTCCCGAAATTTGCGCAGGCAGGCGGGTCTCCTTGCCGGTCAGCTGAACCAGTTCAAGCACCTCGCGCACGCGCCGGGGAATGTCGCTTTGGCCTGTGCGGCGGGGACCGAACTCCACGTTCTGCTGTACGGTAAGGTGCGGAAAGAGCGCGTAGTTCTGGAACACCGTGCTGACGCTGCGCTGATATGGCTTGAGGTGCTGGATAGATGCCCCGTTCAGCAGGATTTGGCCGGAGGTGGGCGTTTCGAAGCCCGCTACCATGCGGAGGGTAGTGGTTTTGCCGCAGCCTGAAGGTCCAAGCAGTGAGAAAAATTCGCCTATGGCGATTTTGAGCGAAAGGTTGTCGACCGCGCGGTGATTGGGGAAGTGCTTCGAGACGGACTGCAGTTCAAGGACTGCGGTCATTGAGGCGGCAAGCAGATTAACGAAACGAACCCAATTCGCGCATGCAGGTCACAGGGGCGAGAGGACCGAAATACGGTGATGGGCAGCATCCAGTTTCGATCATATTATGCGGCGATCACCGGAAGTTGGACCACCGTCGCCTGCACCAGCTTCAACACGCAGTGTTCCTCGCGCCGCAAAGCGTGAGGCGAGTCGCAATCGCATTCAATTTGCATGGATCCGAACAGCGTCCCGCTGGAATACGACTCAAGCACGGCAGGATGGATGTAATACTTGCGGCAGGTAGAAGGCTTATTTCCCAGCTTGGCGGCGACGGCTTTCACGGCAGTGACAAGATTTTTCTTAGCCTCTGTCTTGGACGACGCCGGACCAAGCGACTCAAGTTGCACGGCAGCTTGCCCTGTGCCGGCCCAAGTCCTAAAATCCTTGGCAGTAAACTCCTGGCCAGTGATCTCGCGCAGGTACTCGTTGACGTCTTCCGAATAGATCTTGCAAACCGCACCCTCTTCATCCAGATAGTGGAATAACTCCTCGCCGGGAAGCTCCTGGCATTGCTGCACTATCTTGGCGAGACGACGGTCCGCCAAGTCTACGTCATGGGTCAAACCGCTCTTGCCCCTGAAATGAAAATGGAGTTTCCGCCCGGAGATATCTACATGCTCTTCGCGCATGGTGGTAAGACCGTAAGAATCATTTTCCTTGGCATACTCTTCGTTGCCGACGCGAATGCAGGTAGTTTCTAACAACTTGACTACGGTTGCAACGATCTTATTCTTGGGAAGCCCCGGCAACTCCAGGTCGTGCTGCACTCGTTTCCGGATGGTGGGGAGTGCTTCGCCGAAAGCCACCATGCGCAGGAACTTGGTGGCATCTCGGACTGAGCGATAGGCCGGATGATAGCGATACTGCTTTCGTCCGCGCGCGTCTC
>JANXQZ010000756.1 GCA_025353235.1 Bryobacterales bacterium | reverse complement strand
ACCGATGATCTGATACGGCTTGCCCGCCTGGACGCTAGGAAGGCGGGCGCCCATGTGGATTTTGTGCACCATGACCTTAAGATCAACGGTATTGCCGGTGTCTGGATCGCTGGATTGCGGAGTATGGCATAGCACGCACATCTCAATGCCTCGACGCGAACCGCCGTGGGCGGATAGTTGATCGTGGCAGTTGTTGCAGCCCGCGGTCTTAACCACATCGCGGGTGATGGCCACGGCCGATCCGTTCGGAACAAAGTTGAATGTAGTGGAGGCGTAGCTGATGCCCAATTTAAATAGGGTTTGATCCCGCGATCCATAAGCTCCGATAGTGTGCGTGGCCGTTGCGTCGAAACCGGATGGTGCCCTCGTCCCGAACGTATATTTGTACAGGCCGTCGCCTGCCGGCGTGAATGTACCGCCGGAATCCGCCGCAGCCTGGATGGCCGAGTTTCCGGTAATGGGACTCTTTTGAGTTCGCGTGGTGTAGGAGACGTACTGCTCCTGGCCATTCGGAATGGTGGCTACCACGAAACTGATCGAGACCGCGCCGGGCGTAGTGACGCCGGCCCTGTCAAGGGGAAGGCCCTCCGGATCGGTGACCAGGATGGTGGCAGTGATGGTTCCGTCCGACGCAATCTGCGCGCTGGTGATCTTGAAAATCAGACCCGGCCGGACGAACTCGACGGTCGCCTCTTTGGCGAAAAATGCTTTTTCATGCGGGGAATACTCATGCTTCTTGCCGGCGCCAGTCAAGCTGAGCGCCATCAGGGCTAGCAAGGTAGCCGTTAGCCCGAAGGAATGAATCCGTTTCATATGTTATGCGAACTCGTAAGTTGGATCCCCGACTCGTGTGTGAAGTGTTCGGACGCCAGATTCCGTCTTCATCCTCTCCACTTGCTGGGAGCATGAAGAGGAAGGAGAAACCCCTCGTCGCGCTTTTACGGAAGCACGTCAAGGCCCGTCCACCCACTCGGTCTTAATCAGTTTAGTTTCGCGTAATCCTGCGTCATTTGGCGCAGGCTATCCCTCCGACCTGACGAGCAGAGAGTTATTCAGCAGTTTCAGCAGCAGATTGACAGCGGACAATGACGTGACACATGCGATGTCCGACAGGGCGACCAAAAACCCGCCTGAGTGGCCGAGATGGTAAATCTCGCGAAAGCGGACCGCAAAGACGCTGATCAATCCCGAGCCGCGAAGCGTCGCGAAAGAAATGGCTCCCTGGCGCAAGTTGAGCGCGCGGCATAAACAATTCCGAACGAGGTGAGGTTAGAAAGTACTCCGGCCCGAAATTTTAGAGCTTCTGGCCCATCCCACGCCTCACCGACGCGCTTGACTACCTTACATGCACGCGAGTTGTGTACTCACACAGCGAACGCAACAATAGATTATGAACACGGTATTGCTATTGGCCGAATTGTGGAATGCGGGCCAGGATTCACCTGCGAACCGCACATTCGACACTGCGCACATAGGAGCATCGCCCGAACCCTCGCGGAGCTATCTCGAACACGCTATTGCGGCTGGCACATCACTCGCGTCGGCAGTTCGCTTACACATGCACGCACTACTGTCCAAATTGGGCAAGAATCGATTTTTCAGTGTTGATTGCAATAAGGTTAAACACGATTTCGATCTAAACTGAAAA
>JANXQZ010000740.1 GCA_025353235.1 Bryobacterales bacterium | reverse complement strand
GCCATCACGATCTCTTCGAGAGAGGCGTTTCCGGCGCGCTCGCCAATCCCGTTCACCGTGCATTCAATCTGGCGCGCGCCGGCCTGCACGGCGGCGATCGAATTCGCGGCGGCCAAACCTAGATCGTCGTGACAATGCACGCTGACCACCGCGCTATCCCCGAGCGCCTCCACCATGCGGCGAATCAAAGCTCCATACTCTTCCGGGACGCTGTAGCCCACGGTATCCGGCAGATTCACCGTGCGCGCGCCCGCCGCCACAACGGCTCGCGAGATTTCTTCCAGGTAATCCCAATCGGTGCGGGTGGCGTCTTCGGCCGAGAATTCCACGTCGTCCGTATAGCTGCGCGCGAGCGTCACGGCAGCCACCGCTTCGTCCAGCACTTGGGCCCGGGACTTTTTCAGCTTGAACTTTAAATGTATGTCGCTAGTTGCGATAAACGTGTGGATACGCGGGCGTCGGGCGTGCTTGAGCGACGTTGCGGCTCGCTCTATATCGAGTGTGTTCGCGCGCGCAAGGGCGGCAACCTGCACCCACGGAAATTCGCGGCTCACTGCATCCACCGCTTCCCAATCGCCGTCCGAAGCGATGGGGAACCCGGCTTCTAAAATGTCGACGCCTAGGTCGACTAGTTTACGGGCCATCCGCAGCTTCTCGGGTACGGTCATGCTGCAGCCGGGGGATTGTTCGCCGTCTCTCAGGGTGGTATCGAAGATGTAGACGCGATTCGACATGGAGTCCTCATCATCATTATCCAGACACTCACAAGATTTAGCAAATTTATAATGACAGCGACTTGAATAAGATATAATCATCGCATAAGCCCCTCTTATGGAACTGTATCTTTTAAAGGTATTCCACACGGTTGCAATCGAAAAGAGCTTTTCGCGCGCTGCGGAAAGGCTGCTTAGGACTCAACCCGCCATCTCGCTGGCGATTCAGAAGCTTGAGATGGACCTCCAGGAGAAGTTGATCGACCGTTCCGGGAAGGACCTGATCCTCACCGACGCCGGAAAGATCGTTCTGGAGTTCGCGCGGCGGTTTGAGAACATTGAAGGCGAGTTGGGCAACGCTCTTACCGAACTGCGCGACAATTCGGCGGGGCGGCTGATCGTGGGAGCCAATGAATCCAGCGCGCTTTATTTGCTTGGCCACGTCCAGAAATACCGGCGACTGTATCCCAAGGTCAAGGTGCAAGTGCGCCGCAGCCTGTCGAGCAAGATCCCGTCCCAGCTAATCGACGGAGATCTGGAATTGGGTGTGATTAGCTTCGATCCGGAGGACGACCGGCTGATTCCGATCATGATCTTCAACGATCATCTGGCGTTCGTGGTGTCTCCAAAGCATCGCTTCGCGAACATGCAAGAGCTGTCGATTACCGAGCTCGGGATGGAGACGTTCATCGCGCACAACGTGCTGTCGCCTTATCGGGCCACGGTGCTGAAGGCGTTTCAGAGTCATAAGGTGCCGCTCAATATGGACGTGGAGATGCCGACAGTAGAGACGATCCGCAAGCTGGTGCAGCGCAACGAAGGCGTCGCTTTTTTGCCGAGGATGTGCGTGGAGCAGGAGATTCAGCAAGGTTCGTTGAAAGAGATTAAGGTTCTGGAGCTGAATGTGGAGCGGAATATCCGGCTGGTATACCCTGCCAGGCGGGCGCTGAGCCATGCTGCGAGGGCGTTCCTGGAGTTGGTGAAGG
>JANXQZ010000739.1 GCA_025353235.1 Bryobacterales bacterium | reverse complement strand
TGGCGCAGATGCAGCCGCTTTCCCCGGCGTTCTTCCTGTTTGACGGGAAGTATCTAGCAGCGACGCATGCCAACGCGAGTGCGATTGGCAAGACGGGGTTGTTCCCGGCTGCCCCTTCGCTGACCACGCCTGCCAAGCCTGGCGAGGTGATTATTCTTTACGGGACTGGCTTCGGGGCGACGGATCCAGCACTGCCTTCAGGGCAGCTGGTCGGCAAAGTGGCGAATGTCACCAGTAAGCTGCAGATCACGATCGGCGGTGTTGCCGCACAGGTGCTGTTTGCCGGTTTGATTCCTGGCTATGCGGGGCTCTTCCAGTTTAATGTGGAGGTTCCTGCGGCGGTAGGCGATGGCGACTTAGCGGTGGTCGCGCAGGTTAGCGGGAGTTCCACGCCTACGGGTTCCACATGCTGCTTTGTTACGGTGCAGCCTTAGACTTTTCTGTCCAGACTCTCCCCTATGGCTGGCGGGATTGGCTCTCGCCGGCCTCTTTTTGCTGCAAAGGCTAAGCCAAAACGGCTTCCGGCTCCGCTGCGTACTTACGCTCCACATACTTATTTAAAAGCTCGATAAATTCGGCCACGATGCGATCTCCCCGCAGCGTCAGCGCCAGCCGACCATCGATATACACGGGCGCCACCGGCTCCTCAAACGTTCCCGGTAGCGAGATGCCGATGTTCGAATGCTTTGATTCGCCGGGTCCGTTCACCACGCAGCCCATCACCGCCACCTTCATCTCTTCCACGCCGACATGCCTGCCTTTCCAAATCGGCATCTGCTCGCGCAAGTACGTCTGGATTTGATCCGCCATGTCTTGGAAGAACGTGCTGGTGGTCCTGCCGCAGCCAGGGCAGGCGGTCACTTGGGGCGTGAAGCTTCGCAATTCGAGTGACTGCAGAATCTGCTGGCTGACGATCACTTCTTCCGTGCGGTCGCCATTCGGCAGCGGCGTAAGAGATGCGCGTATCGTATCTCCGATGCCTTCTTGCAGCAGCACCGACAAGGCAGCTGTAGTTGCTACGATCCCCTTGGCCCCCAGCCCCGCTTCGGTCAGCCCGAGATGCAGCGCATAATCGCACTCGGCCGCCAACATGCGGTACACGACGATGAGATCCTGCACGCCGCTCACCTTGGCGCTTAGGATAATGCGGTCTCGCTGCAAGCCATGGCGTTCCGCCGCGCGTCCTGATTCAATCGCACTGACCACTATGGCTCGCATGGTTACGTGCTTCGCATCGAGCGGTTCCGGCAGCTTGGAATTTTCATCCATCATGCGCGTCAGTAAAGCTTGATCGAGCGAGCCCCAGTTGACGCCAATGCGGACAGGCTTGTCATACTCGATGGCCGCTTCGATCATCGTGCGGAAATTATCGTCGTGCTTCTTGCCGATGTTCACGTTGCCGGGATTGATGCGATACTTCGCCAAGGCGCGCGCGCAGGCGGGATACTTTTTGAGCAGCAGATGGCCGTTGTAGTGAAAGTCCCCAACCACGGGCACACGCACGCCGAACTTGTCGAGCGTATCTACGATTTTTGGAACCGCCGCCGCAGCCGCGTCCGTGTTGACGGTAACTCGCACGAGCTCCGATCCGGCGCGCGCCAAGTCCATCACCTGATTCACGGTGGCCAAGACATCGGCAGTATCGGTGTTCGTCATCGACTGCACCACGATGGGATGATTTCCACCCACATGCACGCCACCGACGTTCACCGCAACCGATGTGCGGCGCTTCATCACAGCCATAGCCTTTAGTGTATCAACCTGCTTTCAAGTTGCGCCCAAAGCCGGCAGTTACTTCTTCGGGCCCCCGATAGGGTACCCCTGCCACACA
>JANXQZ010000729.1 GCA_025353235.1 Bryobacterales bacterium | reverse complement strand
TTCTTGATGTTCTGCGCTTCGTCGAGCACTACGCCTGTCCATTCCACTTGCTTGAGGATCTCGAAATCGCGATGAAGCAGGGCATAGCTGGAGATGACCAGCGCATGTCTGGAGGCGCTCTCTACAAACGCGTCGCCCTTGGCGCGAGTAAGGCCGTGATGGATCATCACCGATACGTCGGGCGTGAAGCGCGCCGCCTCCTTCTGCCAGTTGCCGACCACGGAGGTAGGGCATACCAGCAGCACCGGGCGGGTCTCGCCAGCAGCCCGGTCAGCCTGAATCAGGGTGAGCGTCTGAATGGTCTTGCCGAGGCCCATATCGTCGGCGAGGCAGGCGCCCAATCCCCACCGTCTAAGAAACGCAAGCCAGGAATAGCCGCGCAGCTGATAAGGCCGCAGGGTGGCGTTCAGGTTCTTGGGTGCTTTCAATTCCTCAAAAGAAGCACTGCCCTGGAGCTGGTTCAGCAGATCGCCAACCCATCCCTCCGCCGTGACTCCATCGAACTCGAGCGCGCCCATCTGCATCGGCTTGCCGAGAGCCATTTGAACAATCTCGCGAACGGTGGCTTTGCCGGCGGGACGCTTCTTCCAGAAATCAAGCGCGGCCTTAATCTCGTCGGCGCTCATCTGCACCCACTGCCCTCGAAATTTCACGAGGTGCGCTTTCAGATCGGCTAGGGATTGCAACTCCTCCATCGAGATTTTTTCGCCGCCGACGGCTACCTGCCATTCGAACTTTACAATCTCGCCGAGAGAAAGGCCGCCCTTCTTCTGAAAGGCGCTCTTGACGTGCGCTCCCGCCGTGAGGCGCAGCTTGGTTCCCTTGCGGGTCCACCAGGATGGCAGCAGGACCGAGAATCCGGCTTGTTCCAAGACCATGGCTCGATCAAGCAGAAAGCCGTGCGCCCCGTTGGCATCGAGCGCATACCCGGAGGGAGCGCCGGAAACTTTCAGAGTGGAATCGATTTCGGGACAAACCCCGGACGCTTGGCCGAGTGAAAGCAGTAGATGCTCGCGAGGTTCGAAGTCCGGAAAATTCAGCGCGGCGGGCCGACGGCCATTCGCTTTCCAGACAGTTTCCGCTGGAACGAGCAAGCTGGGATCGCGGCTCCCTTGCAGCAAAAAGCGAACGTACCACTGATCGCCTTCGCGGGGTTCTTCCAGGCGAAAACAGAGGCGCAGCGGAGCGTCGATGGTGGCAGCGATGGGGCGCCGCCACTCGCGCGCTTGCTCGCCGAGGTTCTGCAGCTCCTTCAAATCGCCGCTGAGCATCGGGTCCGACCGGCGCAGCGCCTGCTGCCAGCGATCGTGCAGCGAGTGGTGGTTGGGTGTTCGCTTCTCTTCGGCGGCCGACCGGATTAAAGCATCCAGTTGAGCCGACACAAACGAGTGGAGCAGCGTGGAAGCGGGAGTGTCCGGGGCCGCCACATGCTGATGCGATAGACATCGAGCGGATGCTGGCATCGCCGCAGCCAAGCTCGCTAAGCGCTGCTGATCGGGGCCGAGCAGCACCGGCTTCCACACGGCGCAATACTGACGGGAATCCCAGGCAATGTCGGGCAGAAACTGTTGGCGCGCTACCAGCGATCCGGCGAAGCGCATAGCCGCGGTCCAATAGGCGAGGTCGGCACCGATGACAACGCCGGGTGCCAACGTCTGTTTGTCCGCGCAGGCGCATAGAAACGAGGTGGCTTGGGCGTGGCTGAGCGGCAATGCCGTGACGAACCAGGGATACGGGTGAAGCGCGCCCTGCATCGGCGGCGGATCTGCGATCAGCCCGCTGGAAGGAAACGGAGTCAAACCAGTGCATAGGATCCAGGCAGTCGCCCGCTCGAACACGTTCCGCTTGGGAGGCGGGGACATGTAGGGCGCGAGCGATTCCAGCAGCAGATCGCGCCCGGTGTGGAAGGGTAGAGGGAGAGGATGGGTGTTGCGCTGGCGGCGGGGTTCCGGCGGAGTTTCCGCCCAGACGTTCAAGCGGTTCTCTAGATAGCCAGCGTGTAGAACAATCATCCAATGAATGCAGTATACAAACTCTGCAAACCAGCGCATGAACCCACTGGATATCGAGATCGGTCGAAGGGTAGGGTCGTCTACGAACTCCAACCCGGCGAACGCTTGCTACGGCAGGCTCTCCCGGGGAAAGGCCTGCCAACACCAATTACGCCTCTCAACTACACTAGCCGGCCATCGCGCACTCGCAGAAAGCGCAAGCCGCAAGCAGTGGCTAGCTCAGCATCGGAATCCGAGTCGCCGATCATGAGCGACCGTCCAAGATCAACGCCCCATTTATCCTGAGCCTTGAGCACCATGCCAGGCTTGGGCTTCCGGCACTCGCATACATCCGTATGATGCGGACAGGCAAACACATCATCAATGCGCGCGCTCATGCTCCCAAGCTCGCGGATCATGTTTGCGTGAATCTCGCCAAGCTGCTCTTCGGTCAACTTCCCTAAAGCCACGCCGCGCTGGTTCGTCACGACGATCACCAAGAAATCGAGCGCATTGAACAAGCGAACCCAATCCGCGATATTCGGCAGAAACTGGAATTCCGACCAGCTTCGAATGTACTCTCCCTCGGGCGCCTTCACGTTGATCACCCCATCCCGATCCAGGAAGACGCACCGCCGGCTCAGAATCGCTCGCTCCCGATGTACACGATTTTGCTCCCCTGCGGATCGAGCGAGAAGGGCACTTCCTTTAAATCCGCCAGCTCTTCGCGCAGACGATCTTGCAGATGCGGCTCGCAGAAGAAGAGCAGGAATCCGCCGCCGCCTGCGCCCAGCAGCTTTCCACCCAGAGCGCCCGCCCGCAGACCCCGCTCATAATACCCATCAATCACGGGATTGCTGATCGACGCCTCAACCGATTTCTTGGCCTCCCACGCCTCGTGCAGCAGGCGTCCGAAAATGTTCAGGTCGCGGCCGGCCGTGATCACGTCCCGCAGTTCCCGCGCGATTTCGCACATGCGTCGCAGCACGCTCAGTTTCCCGCCGGTGCCCGCCTCCTGCTTCGAGAGCACGTCTCGCGCGTCACGAGTCAGTCCCGTGTAGAACATCATCAGCCGCCGGTTCAGTTCGCGCCGCGTCTCCATCGGGCAGATCACCGGATCGACGAAGACAGTCCCGTCCGGATTAAACTGGATCATCTGCAATCCGCCATACGCGGCGATGTACTGATCCTGCTTGCCGATCGGCTCGTGTAAACGGTCGATCTCGATTGCGCAGGCTTCGCGCGCCAGGCGTTCGGGGGTCACCACTGTCCCGTTCATGGCGTAGAGGGCGTGAAGCAAGCCCACGGTGAAGCTGCTCGACGATCCTAGGCCGCTCTGGGCGGGAAGGTCGGCCATCGAAACGATCTCCAGGCCGCGTTTTGCGTCCAGACTCTTCAGGCACTCCCGGACAATTTTGTGATCGATCTGGTCGACGGTATCGGCGTGCTCGGTGCGGGAGTAGCTGATGCGAAAGTTGTTTTCAAAGTGCTCCTTCACCGCCAGGTACATGTATTTGTCAATGGCGGTGGATAGCACCAGTCCAGGCTCGTGTCCGTAGAAAGCCTTGAGATCTGAGCCGCCGCCCGCGAAGCTAATGCGGAAAGGAGTGCGGGTGATAATCATTGCGCCAGCAGCGCCTCAATCGCTTTCAGCCGCTCCGGGGTTCCGATATCATAGAAACGCTGGGTTGTCACGTAGGCGATCAACTCCCGGCGGGCGATCAGTTGAGGGAAGATTTGCTTCTCCAATGAAACCGCGCCTTCCGGCGGAATCAGGTCCACAACGGTGCGGCGGAAAGCCAGAACGCCTGCCTCCACATACCCGAGCGGATCGGGCGCATCTTTCTCATAGCGGCTCACATAACTCTCTTCGTCAACATCCACATTATTTTGAACCGATGTGTCGGAGAGTCGATTATCGTAGGCCACCAGCAAGCCTTGCGCGCCGGATTCGCGCAGCTTCTCGAGCGCAGCCACATAGTCGATTGGCAGGTACGAGTCGCCGTAGATCAGGAGAAAGGCATCGGCCAGCTTGGCACGCGCGTCTCTCAAAGCCCCGCCCGTGCCCGCAGGCGCATCCTCGCGCGAGTAATCGATGGACAAACCGAACTTTCCGCCAGCGCCAAAATACTCGACGATTTGTTCGCCCAAATAACCCGTGAGAATCAGGATGTTGCGCACGCCTTGCCGCTCCAGCAAGCGCAGTTGATGTTCCAGGTAAGGCACTCCCGCTACCGGCACCATGGGCTTTGGAACAGTCTTAGTCAAAGGCCAGAGGCGCGTTCCCAAGCCGCCCGCGAGGATCACGGCCTGCATCCTACCTGCTAGCCTGCATCATCCGCAGGGTGCTCTGAACCGCCTGCTCAACCGCCTGCTCGGAGTTGAGCTTCGCCCGCCAGCCAAGCCGATTAATCGCGCCTACATCCAGCCGGAACCGTGGCACGTCGCCTGGCCAACCGCCCTCGCCGCCGGTAAACTCATAAGACACGCCGGAAAGTCCCATGGCTCGCACAACCAGATCCGCGATGCTGGTCACTTGCAGCCAGTCGTCGCAGCCTAAATTGAACACGTTCAAAGACTCGTTAGCGTGCTCCACGGCGAATAACATCGCCGCTACGCATTCTTCGGTGAGCAGGTACGATTTCGCTTGCTGGCCGTCGCCCAAAATGAGCAGACTGCCGGGATTCTGCTGCAAGCGCGCGATAAAATCGCCGACCACGGTACGGCCTTTCTTCCGAACCTTAGGTCCTACGATATTGACAAATCGGAAAATCCAGCAGCGCATCCCAAACAAATTGCCAAAGGCCGAGATCATGCCTTCGCAAGCGAGCTTCGTGGCTCCATACAGCGAGATTGGCCGAGGAAAGAAGGCGCTTTCCGGAATGGGCTGAACCGGCGAAACGCCATACACGGCCGAGGTGGACGAGAAGGCCAACTGCTTCACGCCGTGCTTGCGCATCGCCTCCAGGACGTTGTACGTGCAGATGGTGTTCTGCCGAAGATCCTTGTCGGTGGGCTCGCCCTCCACGAATTTCACGTCGGGGTTGGCCGCGAAATGCCAAACCATGTCGATGCCTGCCATCGCCGAATCGAGCATCGATCCATCTTCGAGGTCGCCTCCCATGAAGCGAAACTTGGGAAGCCCTAGAAGAGGCTCGATATGGTCCAGCTTGCCGCTGCTCAGATTGTCGACAACCAGAACTTCATGACCCTGGCTGAGCAGAGCAGCGGCAAGGTCGGACCCGATGCATCCCGCTCCGCCCGTGACGAGCGTCCGCATCGGATTGCTACTTGGCTGCCGGCTTGGCCGGAGCTGGTTTAGCCGGAGCTGGTTTCGCTGTTGTTGCCGGCCCCGGTTTCCTTACTGTGGGCGCAGGACTCGCAGGTTCGGTAATCCGAGCCGACGTGATCCTATCGAGATCCGGAAAGTTTGCATCGAGATAAGCCTTACCCTCTGAAGTGATCTTGTCTTGGGCGGGTTGCTCGGCATACTTGCTCTCAATCTTGGTAACCACGTCCATTCCCTCCGTCACCATGCCGAATGGCGCAAACCCTTGCGAGTCGAGATTGGCGTTATCCTTATAGTTGATAAAGAGCTGAGTAGTGCGCGTGTTCGGACCCGCAGTGGCGAAAGTGATATACCCGGTCCGATTGGTCTCCTTCACCGGATCGTCTTGCATCCTCGCTTTGTCCCACACATTGTTCACGTTTGGCCACGCGCTCAGCCCGAACTGGGCCATAAAATTTGGAATCACGCGGAAAAACGCCGCGTTGGTAAAGAACCCATTCTTCACCAGATTATAAAAGCGATCGGCTCCCAGCGGAGCCCAGACGCGATGCGCTTCCACCACGAAATCGCCCTTCGTCGTCGTGAACTTCGCCTTAAATACTTCGGGCGCTTTCGCTTTTAACAACGAGGGATTCAAAAGGGCTCGGGGAGCCAGCACCGGTCGATTGGCCGCAGGAACCACCTTCTTCACACCGGCGACTGGAGTCGTTTTCTTAGGGGCGGGAGTCTGCGCCATCAGCGCCAAGCACCCCGCCAGGGTTAACGAAATAGTTTTCATTTTGCTTCTAGGATAAATGTTGGGGCAACGCCAGCGAGCGTCGAGAAACCGGAAGCGGTTGCAGCAGTCAGCCAACTCGAGCAGCCCTGCATCTTGCCGAGGTAAGTATGCGGATGGAGATCGATGCGCATCTTGCGCATTTCCAGATGACCGTACTGCAGCAGCGGGAACATTTCAAACACCGGTTCCACTACTTCCTGCACTACATAGGGACTGCGCATGGCCGTTTTCAGGGCGCGCTCCCAGCGTGAATCGTCAGTTTGCGAGCCCAGGAAAGCGTGCTGATCGGTGGAATCGTCGTTTGGACGCAGCACCAGCCGCTCCCGGTTTTTTAGAATAAATTCGGGAAGGTCGACTTGCTGCTCTTGATAAGTAGTTTTCGCGCTGTGGACCACGCGGGTCCAAGGCACGAATTCGCGGATCGCTTTCCTTTCCACCAGGGGGAATTTTGCAGTGATGGTTTCGTCGGTCAAAAGATCGAAGATCGCTTTCTTCTGAGACAACTCCGATCGCAGATTGTTCACCATGCAAACCTTGCCTTCCCGGTATGCGCGCAGCAGCGGGTGAGACAAATCGAACCGCACCAGAAATTCATGAACCCGAATGCGTCGGAAGATCAGATCGATGGTGAAGTCGCCTTTCCGCAGCACGCTGTTCCGATACTCCAACTGCTCCGGAGTGACGAGTTCGGTAGCAAGGCCAGCTTTTCGGAAATGCTCGGCGATCAGCGCGCTCTCCCCAGGCTCGGCAGTCGGAAAGGGCTGGCGAAAATCCAGAATAGCCACGTTGGGCCGCTTGTTCTTGCCGCCAAATTCCTTATATGTCTTAAGGATTGCGTGCAGCAGGTATTTCATCCCGGGCAGCTTCTCGAGAGAATACCGCTTCCGGAATTCCTTTACAGGCGGGGCATCGTAGAACAGCTCGGCGACGGCGTCTCCGTAAACGACGCCATTCGGGGTATCGGGATTCAACTGCGCAAACCGCATGGTGCCGTTCTGAAGCTGCGTATCGATGAGCGAGGTTACTGAGAGAAACGGATATCCCGGGTCCACCGTCGCAAGCATCTTTTCGGCGGGCAGCAACTCCATGCGCGACATGAGCGCTGGATTGCTGACGGCCATGGACTCCACTCGGTCAACGGCCATAGCAAGCGACTCGGCAGCCTTCACCAGATTCGTGTACTGCTTTCGCGTGATAAAATGCGGACGTAGCACAGGGGATACTGGCTTGCCCCCGATGGTGAGTTGATCCGCCTTCATCCGGTCCTGAAGCGCATTGGCCCAGGACAGATCTTTATACGGTTCGGTCTCGAGGATTTTGTGATACCGGGCTATCGCTTCGCCCAACTGCGTCATTCGGGTTTGATTCTCTCTCTAGCCAGTATCGCACTTGAAACGCCAAATGTGAAGCAGCGACATCGGTTGAACTTCGCTAAGTCGTTATTTCTCAGTGCTTTATATCGATTTAATTGTTATTTCAACAGTGTGTCACTCGTTGCGGTTTTGACCACAAGTGTAATGCAACTTTCATAACCCTTGTCGCGTCAGCTGTAGCAAGGGAAGTGCAGGCGAAAGTCTAACCTTCTCCTCCTCTGGCTAGGCGCGGCTTGTATTTCAGCCGCGCCTTTTTGTTTTCGAGCAACTTTCAGTTGGATTTTCGAGCCTTCATCTCTGTTAGCAGCCGTTCTACTTGATCCTGCTTATCCAGCGAGGCGAGCCGATCCTCAATCGAAATCGCAGCCATCTCCGACTTGCCGTGGCTGACCGCCTCTGCCATCCCGACTTTGCTTTTCACGCGCTCAAGCGTAGATTCATCCACTTGCGCGTCCCCCGCTTTCGCGAGCGCTCGAGCCCGCCGATGCTGTGCCGCGAGAGCGTCGCATTTGGTTTGCGCCTCTGCCAGCTTATCCTGCAGCTTCCGCAGCGCAGCCTTCAAATTCTCCACTTGCACGGTCTGATTGTCCACCTGTTCGCGGTAGCCGTCCGCCGCCGAACCGCATTGCAGTGACCGTTCCAGCGCAACTCGGGCCAGATCGTCCTCGCCCTTCGAGACGGCGAGTTCCGCCTTGCGGACCCAATCGGCCGCCTTTTCTTCCTGCTCCGTCCGCTTCTTGGTGAGCAGATGCTGATCGGCAATCGCGATGGCCACCTGCGTCTTCACCTGCATGAGCTGGTTTTGCATGTCGAGCATCACCTGCTTCAGCATCTTATCGGGATCTTCTGCCTGGTCGACCAAATCGTTCAAGTTGGCTCGAACCAGCGTCGAAACTCGTTCCATGAGTGCCATATCGAATCCTTGGAGGCACGCGCTAAGCGGTGCCCGCCCCCTTCGATTTCTCGGCTCGGTCCGCCTTCGAAGTCCCAGGCCCGATGGTCCGCACTCCGCTGAGCAGGTCCGACATCTTCATTCCCGACAGCGTTTCGAACAGGGCTGGAATCTGCGCGGCCATCGCGGCGATATCCCCCGTCACCTTATTCATGCCGGCGCTTTCCCCGTTCCCGGTGGACACGATGGTGATTCGGTCGACGTTGGCCAATGGAGCGGATAGCGCCCGAACGATCTCCGGCATGCCCGTGATCAGCTTATCCACCACTGCGGCTTGGTTCCATTCCTGATACGCCTCAGCTTTCACGTTCATCGCCTTCGCTTCGGC
>JANXQZ010000707.1 GCA_025353235.1 Bryobacterales bacterium | reverse complement strand
GCGGCGACTCCAAAACAATTCGATGCCGAATTTGCGCGAGTCTTGGCTCTTGCCGCCCAATGCACGCTGCCCAAACGAAGCAAGCCTCGTTCATACTTGCGAATGCTCTGGCGCAGGCACCCCGGCTTTCCTTACAGGAAGGGAGAGAAAATTAAGTGACATTGGGCACGATTGCCTGCCCCACATGCGGAGTTGAACCACTTAGATCAGGTTAGCTGCCATCTGGAAAAAGGTTGCCTTGCCCCAGCAACCAGTTGGGGTCGAGCCTGCGCTTTACGTCCTTCATCGCCTCGATTTCGGCTGGCTTGTACTGAATCGCGAGAAACGCAGCCTTGCGCTTGCCCAAGCCATGCTCAGCGGAGACGGTGCCGCCTAGTTCCACTGCATGGCGGGCGAACACGGTCATTACATCCATGCCACGTTCGAACTGATCGGCCGACTCGGGCAGAATGTTGACGTGTACGTGAGCGTCGCCGATGTGGCCGAAGATTACATAGTCCATGGCACCCAGCTGCTCATGATAGAACGCCAGCATTTCGCGATTCTTTTCGAGCGGCACGGCGAAATCGGAACCAAGCTTGAGGAATCTGCGGCGGTGCATTGTTTCATTCACCATTTCCGGGAGCGCGTGGCGGAAGCGGCGGAACCGCTCCCGATCTTGATCGCTCAACGCGAACCAGCTATCGTCTTGCGGGATGCGTTCCAACCAAGCATCTACGTCTGAGCCCTCATCTTCTATGAGCAGCGCCGCACCCGCTCGACTCGGCACTTCGGAGTACTTGGTACGCAGGAGATTCAACGATCTCCGATCGAAGTACTCGAGCATGCGCAGGCTTGGTATGGAGCGCCACTGGTCCACCGCGTCCAGCGCCTCAGCATCAGTTTCAAAGAACACGACGCCTGACATCAAATCCTCCGGCGCGGGCAATAAGGCCAACTCAGCTTCGAGCACCACGCCTAGGGTTCCTTCGGATCCGATGAAGAGATCCACCCAGTCCATGCCGGGACGGAGAGGATAACCGGCAGTACACTTTGTAGTGTTTGGAATCGGGAGCGCTGGAACTTCGAAGTCCAGTGCTTCGCCTCGGCGAAACGTGCGAAGAGAGCCGTCCATGAGAGCCACTGTCAACGCTAGAACGTATTTGCGAGTGCTGCCATAGCGAAAGCTGCGTGATCCGCTGGCGTTGGTGGCGATGCTGCCGCCGACAGTGGCGGTCCACTCGGTAGGATCGGGTGCGTAGAACTGGCGAGTGGGAAGGCAAGCTGCTTGGAGGTCGTTGAGGGAAATGCCCGCTCCCGCGAATGCTCGCCCTCTTTCGATATCGAGTCGTTTGAAGCGGTCGAGCGAAAGCAGGATGCCGCGCGAGGGGACTCGTCCGCCGGTCACTCCCGTGCCTGCGCCGGAGATTGTGACGGGCAGCCGTTCCCGATTTGCGCGCGAGAGAATTTGCGTTGCTTCGTCGGGGGTTCGTGGCGAGAGGATTTCGTCAGCTTGTCCTGTGAAGCCGGACGCGTCCTCGACCGCGAACATTTAGGTTGTAGGGCAGGTTGCTAACCTGCAGCCGATTGGCAATCGGCTTGGACAAAGTTCGGGCCGATTAAGAATCGGCCGCAGGTTAACAA
>JANXQZ010000700.1 GCA_025353235.1 Bryobacterales bacterium | reverse complement strand
CCATTCTATATCCGAACCGGCAAACGTCTGCCGAAGCGGAAGGCGAGGATGTTTTGGACCGTCTCTTTGCCGAGATAATGGTCGATGCGATAGACCTGATCCTCTTCGAATTTTTGGTGGATATCGTCGTTCAGCTTGCGGGCGCTGGTGAGGTCGTGACCGAACGGCTTCTCGATAATGATGCGACGCCAGCCGTTGCCATGCTGCAGCCCCGCCGCTCCGAGCGCGTTCGCCACGGGGCCATAGTAGCTAGGTTGCGTGGAGAGATAGAACAGCACGTTGCCGCCGGTCTGGTGGGTCTTCTCGATTTCGGTAAGCTTGTCGAAGATTTCGGAATAAAGCTTAGGGTCGTTTAAGTCGCCTGTGATGTAGAAGAGGTTCTTGGCGAAGCTCTCCCAAAGGTCGGCTTCGAAGGGGCTGTCTTCCAGGAATTTCTCGACAGACTCGCGCATTTTTGCGCGGAACTGATCGTCCGTCATGGCTGTGCGGGAGTTCCCAATCACGGCGAAACTT
Organism: Bryobacterales bacterium; assembly: GCA_025353235.1. GTDB lineage: Bacteria > Acidobacteriota > Terriglobia > Bryobacterales > Bryobacteraceae > JANXQZ01. The sequence goes on along the minus strand of JANXQZ010000700.1, from coordinate 887 downwards.
GGCGGAATCCGGCGTTCGTAAGCTAAGCGGTAGAGAGCTGGGAGGAGCTTGCGTTTGGTGAGATCCCCGTTTGCGCCGAAGATGACGACCGCGCAAGGGGGAGCGCGCTTTTCAAATCGGAGCGGGTCGTTAAACGGGTTCGCATCAGCCATGTGTTCAACATAACATTGGGTTCCGGGGATCGGAGGGACTCAGCCCTCCTTAAGACCATCAATCCCATAATTGTTACTTATAGTCTGTAGACCGATAGTCATCTTTGCATCGATCATGAGGAACGTGCTTCGCAAGGATCTGGCCCTCACCCAAGTGGGCAAGCGGGTTCGAGCACTTCGGAACGAGAAGGGGATTTCACAAGAGACACTGGCGGAGCGCTCCAGCCTGCACCGGACATATGTAGGCGGTGTGGAACGCGGGCTAAGAAATCCTTCGTTGAAGAGCTTGGATCGAATCGCCAAGGGCTTGGGCGTACGCCTATCGGATCTCTTTGTTGGCCTTTGAACGGACAGCTGACCTACGATGGCGAAAACCAACCGATCTGGGCGAAGCGCTAAAGCGTCAGTAATTCTTGCCAAGTACGACACCTTCCAGAAATCTGCGAAGACTCTTTTGGGCGAGGAATCAGGAACGCAACTGCTCGTCGAATTGGTCCGGCTCAGCCTGGATTATCTTCACGCCACGTCCGAGGTCGTGACCCTTAAATCTCTCGTTCCCTTCAAGCAGTATTTTGCATTTCACCATAAAGCAGCGCCGCAGAGAACGTCTCGTCCCGTCAACGCCGGCCTTTTTGGTCACTGATGATCAGGCCATGGACCGGCTCTTGAAAGAGGTTCGAAGCTAACCCGTCGCTGATTTGGCTCGACGCGGCTGATTGCAATCGGTTCCTATAC
>JANXQZ010000670.1 GCA_025353235.1 Bryobacterales bacterium | reverse complement strand
AACCGGCCAGGAGATACTCGCCTCGGGCGTGCGGAACCCGGTTGGGCTGCGGTTCTATCCAGGCACCGATAAACTCTGGGCCACCGTGCAGGAACGCGATGGACTCGGCGACGGTCTGGTGCCCGACTACTTCACCCAAATTCGTCCCGGCGGATTTTATGGCTGGCCCTATTCGTACATCGGCTCGCACGAGGATCCTCGGATTGAGGAGAAGCGCAAGGATCTGGTGGACCGCGCTATCATCCCCGATCTTCTTTTAGAGAGTCACGTGGCCGTGCTCGATTTCTTGTTTTACACCGGCAAGCAATTTCCAGCGGAGTATCGCGGGGGAGCCTTCCTGGCGAACCACGGCTCATCGAACCGGTCGAAACGGATCGGCTATTCCGTCAGTTATGTGCCTTTCAAGAATGGCAAGCCGACGGGTCCGGCTCAGGACTTTCTTACTGGCTGGATGCTGGGTGCAGACCAAAAAGAAGTCTGGGGAAGGCCGGTAGGATTATTGCAGCTTGCGGACGGAAGCCTGCTTGTCTCCGAAGACGGCGGCAAGGCCCTCTGGCGTGTTTCGTACGGCCCGAGCCGATAGCACAACCCTTTCGTACACCGACCGTGTAGTTGCGACCATGACTTGAGACGAGAATTCCCGCTCAAACCTCTCGCGGCCACGCACCCCCATGCTCCGGCGCAACTCGCGGTTGTCCAAAAGCGCCGCAAGCCGATCACGCAGGCTGACGCAATCGCCACGCGGGATGAGAAAGCCAGTGACCCCTTCGTCCACCTCTTCCGAGACTCCTCCCACATCATTTGCGATTACCGGAAGCCCGGAACGCATCGCTTCTAGAATACTGATGGGCAGCCCTTCATAGCGCGACGTGAGCACGAAGATGTGGGCCTGAGCCAAAATCTCCGGGACATTGCGACAGGTTCCAAAAAACCGCACGCGGTCCTGCAAACCAAGGGATCGCGTTTCCGCTTCCACCCTGCCTCGTTGGGAACCGTCTCCAACGAACCAAAGTTCGAACGGCCTCTCGAGTTGCCGCACCGCGCGGACGAGCAGCGACTGATCCTTTGGACTCTCGAAACGCCCAACCATGACGATGCGCGGCACTTCCAACCCGCACCGCTCAGGAACGGGAGGCAAGGGATCCACGCCATTGAGCACCGTGCTCATCTTCGGCTGCCGCGCCACGCCGTATTGCTGGCCTAGCCTATGGTCCGCTTCGCTAACCGTGATGATCCCGTGCGTCAGGCGCGCCAGCAGCCATTCGCAGGGAATTGCAATACTTCTTCTCGCCAGAGAAACGCCATCGGCGAAAGCCCAACCGTGCGCCGTGAACATAGAGGGCGTGCCGGCGATGCGGGCCGCAATCCGCCCTAATGCTCCCGCCTTGAAGGAATGGGTGTGCAGCACATCGGGTCGCGTCTTACGGATCAGATCGAGAATGCTCTCGGTGGCGCGCCAGTCCTGCCAGGGGTTAATGGGAACGCCGAGGTGGGGGATTATATGAACCGCAACGCCAAGTCCGCGCGCACGCTCCGTCAGGTAGCCCTCCTCGCCGGAAGCGAGTATCGTCTCGCAGTCCGGAGACAGTCCGCGAATCAGAGTAAGAACGTGCTCCTGAGCGCCGCCTTCGTGGGCTCGCGTGATAAGGAATAACACTCGCATTCGGCTACTCGTGCTATGTTAACCCACCGGCACTTGCGTTCTCGCAATGTCGGCCAGCGCATCGTTGGCGGCTTGCCGTTCGGCGATCCCGATGGGTGAATTTCGGATTCGAAGGATGCGCCCTTCCAACCCCATTCGCGTCGCTGACCGATAGATGAGCGGCTTGGCATACGAGGCAGCTACGAGCCTCGCGGTTTGCAGAAGTCCAATATAAGAAGGCCCGTACTTCTGGTAAATCCGACGGTCCGCCTGACAGCTTTCGGCATACTTCCTCGTTTGCCCAAGCGCCGCGTTTCTGTTGAATAGCAAGGGTTCCGCGATGTGTCCAAATTCGGTTTCACGGCATGTGCGGCACCACAGTTCATGGTCCTCGGCTCGGCGGAAAGCTGGATCGTACGGGTTGTCCCTAAACCACCCGACTCTTCCCATGAGCGATGGATGAATAATGGTATTGCGCTTCAGCAAGCCTTCGGGCGTGGTGTCAGGCGCGGTTCGACCCCGGATTCCAATCGGGCGTCCCGCTTCGTCCAGGACATACGCGCCCGATCCCACCAAAGGAATACCTGGGTTGTTCTCCAGGAATCGAACTTGGCGCCCCAATCTCTTGGGATGCATCAAGTCATCCGCATCCATTCTTGCCAAGTAGTGTCCCTTGGCCAGCTTGGCGATTTCGTTTAAACAGTGGACGAGGCCGCGGTTGATCTTCGAACCTTGCAGAGTAACGCGGTTCTCGCGAATCGAGCGCGCGATTTCGAGCGAGCCATCCGTGGAACCATCGTCGAAGAGGACAAGTTCCCAATCGGTGAAGGTCTGAGCGCATACGGAGCGAATAGCCTCAAGAAGCGTGGTTTCGGCGTTATAAAACGGAATGCCGACCGTAACTTTGGGACGCACGCGCGCTAGTGAAAAAGCAAGGGTGCGAACTCGCCTAGATACTGTCGCCAAACCGTATACGTATGCGCGCCTTCGGTAGCGCGAAACGTATTTCGCACATGATGGGCATTCAGCAGTTCCGACAGCTTGCTTGACCGTTCGAATAGCGAGTCCTGCCGTCCGCAGCCGATCCATACGGCCTTTAGCTTCTGATTCGTTCCGTTTGAATCCTTCAACACGCCCGCAAAGCGCGTCTCGAAATCAACAGGCACGGCCGAACTAAAAGCTCCGATGGCGCTGAATAATTCCAGATGCTGGAAGCCGATCGCAAGCGACTGGCCGCCTCCCATGGAGAGTCCTGCGATGGCGCGGTTCTCTCTTCCCGGGGCGATGCGGTATTTCGTTTCGGCGAGAGGAATCACATCCTTCAACAAGTAGTCCTCAAACAGCGCGGTGTTCTTCGCCTGTAGCTCGCGCGGCGATCCAAACGGCACCGCATGGCCGTAAGGCATCACTACAATCATGGGCACGGCTTTCTTCTCAGCTATGAGGTTATCCAGAATGAAGTTCGCTTGCCCCGCCATGGTCCAACCAGCGGCAGTGTCGTTCGAGCCATGGAACAAGTACAGAACCGGGTACTTGCGATCGCGCTCCTTCTCATAGCCGGGAGGCGTATAGACCCAGATCCAGCGGGTTTCCCCATTCAGCGCCTTGGCTTTCTCCCAATTGATTTCAACTGTCCCGT
>JANXQZ010000664.1 GCA_025353235.1 Bryobacterales bacterium | reverse complement strand
CTGCGGGACACCTGGGCGAAGATCGAGAAAGCTGGCAAATCTAAGTCTTAGCTGCACGGGCCAGCTTCGCAGCGGATATAGCTTGGCCGACATGCCGCTGGGTGTGTTCGGCGATATGGACCAGGAGCCCGATTACGGTGGTGGGCAGCCGTCTTCGGCCTACAGCGCGAGTCTCGGCCAACACGTTTCTCTCCAGGGAACGTATGACTCGTTCGGCGTGCGCAAAAGCGCGTTGCAATTCGTCGAGCAGGTCCTCACGGCTTGCTCCAGGGTCCATTTCCCGATCCAGAGCGACCAACTGTTCCGAGTTCAGCTGGCGATCCTGAAGATAGGTAGTCAGGCGGTCCACGCTGCCCGCGATGTGGCGGATATGAAACCCGACCGAGCCGAATCCGTGCGGGCGTACCCACATCTCCTCTGATGACAGACCCTCTGTGTGGCGGGATATGTCTTCGTCGGCCTGCTTGAAGGAGTACAACACTGGGGCTAGCAGCGGATCGATATTTTCAAGAGGGCCGCGCATCCATGCTTCGGGAAAGTCGGGGGACATGCTACACTGGGGTTTACCACACTCGATGTCCGCTCATCAAGCCGATCTTTCAAAATTGAGCGTCGGACAGTTCGCGGAACGGTTCCGCAGCGAGATGATTCCGCTCAGTACCAACTTTTCCTATTTCTGCGCTTCGGCGCCGCTGAGTGAAGAGGATCTGAGAGAATATCTCGAAGAACCGATTTCCGCATTGCCTCCGACCATTGCCGCCGTACTTCCGAAGATCTCTATCATGCTGGTGCCTTACCTTGAACGTGTAAACGAGAAAGGCAAGGGCAAACTAACTGGAGAGTTCGTCTGCACTGAAAAACCTCCCGAGAACCGCCTTTTTTGGGCCTCCCAGGTCAGACTGGCGAAGGCGAAAGAAGAGGTTCTGATTTTCGCGCTCAAGGACCAGGAGGTTGCCGAATATCATTACTATCTCTTCCAAATGCTGGCAGGTCTGATGAGTGACCGCTGGTCCCCCGAAGCTCGAGGGGCATACTTGGGCTTGCTGCGCGAAGAAGTGGGCGCCGCGGTTCACGGCGAAGTTGACGAGGATGGCTGGCGATTAAAGCAAGCCTTGGTTCGCCGTCAGACCAACGTGCGCGGAGACACTAAGCTCTTTCGCGACTACGCTCGTCAGTCATTCATAGATACTCTCACGCTCTATTTGCATGGCATCTGCTGTGACATCGACGTGGAGACCGGTCCGCGCCAATTGTCTACGCGTCACTTGCGCAAGCGGCTGGAACTCATGTACACCTTGTATTCTCCGCCCGAAGGCTACGCTGTTTTTCCAGAGCATCTCAAGAAGTCGTAAAGGTTTGTAAGCCCGTTATAACGAATCTTTACAAGTGAGCGGTAACGCCAGCGACTTCGTCAACGTTTGTTAATCAATGACAGTCGACTTTGCTTTGGCGGATCCGGATTCGCTGCTTATGGTGCAGGTGCGCCATGGAGATGCGCCAAGCTTCGAGACTCTGCTCAGGCGCCATCGCCTGTCGGTGGTGAATCACCTGTTTCGAATGATTCGGAATCGCGCGATCGCCGAGGAACTGGCTCAGGATGTTTTCATTCGCGTGTACCGGTCGCGCGAGCGCTATGAACCCAGCGCGAAGTTTACGACTTGGCTCTTCCGCATCACCACCAATATCGCACTGAACTGGCGTCGCGATACGCGGCGGCAGACGGCCGAACTGCATGTGGATCAGTTGTCTACGATGGTTCGAACGTTCGAGTTCCAGGACGCCGCTCCGCGCATGGATGAACTGATGATTCGTGAGATTCAGGCGAACGAGGTGCGGGCTGCCGTGGATCGGCTTCCTGAAAAGCAGGCCACGGCCGTTCTGATGCACAAATACGAAGCACTGGATTACACCCAGATTGCGGAAGTGCTGAACTGTTCGGTCCCGGCGCTTAAGTCGCTGCTATTTCGGGCATACGAGAGCCTGCGGCGAGAGCTGGCGCATCTGGATCCCTTCACGACTGCTTGAGCCCGCTTAAAAAGGGGTGCTAGACTAACCACTTCCTAGTCTCGAAGGAGGGACATGCTCAAGTTTGTTCTCGCGCTGCTGCCTTTGGCGTTGCTCGCCGCGCCGCCCGTCGACATAGCCAAGGCGAAGAAAGAAGCTGCCTTCAAGGCCGCTCTGGCCAAGGAAATCGACTCCATGCAAAAGCAAACCCAAGTCATGGTGGATACGGTTTTCAGCTTCGGGGAACTTGGCTTCCAGGAGTTCGAGACTTCAAAGTATCTGACAGGCATTCTGGAGCGCGAAGGGTTTCAGATCGAGCGCGGGCTGGCCGGGATTCCTACCGCATGGATGGCTACCTGGGGCTCGGGCAAGCCTGTGATTGCCCTAGGCTCAGACATCGACTGCATCCCGCAAGCCTCTCAGAAACCAGGAGTGGCTTGGCACGACCCGATCATCGAAGGCGCTCCTGGCCATGGCGAAGGTCACAATTCCGGCGAACCGCTGAACATCGTGGCGGCTATCGCGGTGAAACATCTGATGGAGCGCGAACACATCCCAGGAACGATCAAGATCTGGCCCGGCGTGGCCGAAGAGCAGCTTGGTTCGAAAGCGTATTTCGTGCGTGCAGGGGCTTTCAAAGGCGTGGACGTCGTGCTGTTCACTCATGTCGGATCAAATCTGAAGGCGACGTGGGGCGAGAGCCCTCAAAGCGGTCTGGTCTCGGTGGAATACCAGTTCAAGGGCGAGAGCGCGCACGCGGCGGCCGCTCCGTGGAGAGGACGAAGCGCGCTCGATGCCGTGGAATTGATGGACGTTGGCTGGAACTTCCGGCGGGAGCATTTGCGCTTGCAGCAGCGATCTCACTACGTGATCACGAATGGCGGCGATCAGCCCAACGTGGTGCCGCCGAGCGCGAGCGTTTGGTACTACTTCCGCGAACTCGATTATGCGCACATCAAAGACCTATGGCAAATAGGGGACGACATGGCTAAAGGCGCTGCCCTCATGACCAACACTACGTGGACTTCGCGCGTGCTGGGCTCCGCATGGCCAACTCACATGAATAAAACGATTGCTGAAACGATGTACGCCAACATCAAGGAGGTAGGGCTGCCTCAATGGAGCGAGGCTGACCAAGCACTCGCGAAGGCAGTGCAGAAGGAGTTAAAAGTTCCCGCGAAGGGTCTCGATCTGAAAGTGGAGGAGTTCAAGCCCCCGGCTGAGCAGGAGAATCGCATGGGCGGCGGCTCCGACGATATTGGCGACATTTCGTGGAACGTGCCTACTGTCACGCTCAATTATCCGGCGAACATTCCGAACCTGCCTGGCCACAATTGGTCGAATGCGATCGCCATGGCGACGCCGATCGCCCACAAGGGAACGCTCGCGGGAGCAAAGGTGCAGGCAATGACTATGGCGGATCTGCTTCTGAATCCAGAGTTGATCAAGCAGGCGTGGGACTACTTCAACGCGGTGCAAACGAAAGAGACGAAGTACCAGCCGATCATGCGTCCGCAGGATCAGCCAGCTATCTTTTTGAATGAAAAGATCATGGCGCAATATCGCGAGCAGATGCGGAAGTTCTACTATGACTCGTCGAAGTACGGCACTTATCTGGAACAGTTAGGGATTCAGTATCCCACGGTGAAGCCGAACTAGGGCAGGTCTCCTAATGTGCTTCGCGGCGTAGTGTAGCTAGCCAGTCTTTCTTCAGATCTTCGGGAGCCTTGCCCGTCGCGGTTGCAAGTTCGGCGTTGAAGTCTTGGCAGTGCGCCAGACCGTTAACCTTGTCGATTCCTGCCAGCGAAACGACATGCTTCACCAACGATTGCGCGAGAACGTAGAAGGGCGCTCCCACGGCGTGCCGTTCGGCGACGATGTCGGGCGGCTCTCCGCCTTCTAACACGAACGGCAGAACAGCCCGTCCATTGGGAGAGGCCAGCCAGTGCGCCGCGTCCGCGTCCACTCCGCGATTACCGTGTTTTGCGAATACTGCGGCGTCATACCCGCCGATGTTCTCGCTGATGTAGCTTTGCATCCAGGAGGCGTACCCTTCGCTAAACCACATCGGGCACTCACTACACTGTGCCAGGATGTGCGTTGTCTCATGCAGGTAGGGAGCCGCTTTGCTCTGGACGCGCCAGGCCGGAAGGAACACCGATCGTCCTCGTGACCTTCCGATGTCGATCTTGGAACTGACGAAATAGAAGATGTTGCCGGACTGCGCTCGTTTCCGCTCCAAGGGAAGCTTGAGCAGCGCTTCTATATCTTTGATCCCTTGATTGACCAGATCGGCGAAAGTGTCCATCTGCTCGGTAGGAAGTGCGTTCTTCTCAAAGTAGAGAGTTGCATTATCTCGGTCGTACCGCATCCCTTCCGCGCGGAGTTCCTGCGTGATTTCTCGATCATTCATCCAGGTGCCTTGGGGAGCTTCTTTAGAAGGTAAGGGAAGGAGAACGATCAAGCAGCCGAATAACATTTGCCCAGCTACCGGGTACAGTCTCATGGGCCATTGTACCCCTTTGAGCGAGGCTCGCTCCGGTGCTAATCTGTTTGCAGGGCAGGGAGGGCGCCCTGGGCAGCTTAGCAATGCAGGATTTCGACCGGGCATTAAAAGAGCTTTTTCAGAGTGCTGGCACGAGCCTATTTGATCGGCTAGGGGGCGCATCGCCGCGGCAGTGGCTGAATACGGAGTTTGCCCTGACGCGAGCGCCTCGCGCGGATCTGGTTGCTTGGCTGGAAAACGGCTGTCTCTTCCATTTGGAATTTCAGAGTTATAACGATGCTCGGATGAATTGGCGAATGCTGGACTACTATGCTCAATTGTGCCAGCAATATGATGTGCCGCCGCTGCAAGTAGTTCTGTACTTGGGAGACGACCGAATGCGGATGGGCGGGAGCTTGGAGCACCCGAAACTCCGTTTTGAATACCAAGCCCTGGATATTCGAGACTTCAACGGAGACGAATTGGCCGGGAGTTCGCTGCCAGGCGATGTTGTTTTGGCCGTCCTTTGCCCTACTCCTGAGCCCCGAGCAAGAATCCGAAGAAGCTTGGAGCGGCTTTTGACGTTTCCTTTGGAAGAGCGGCAGCGGGCAATACGATTGCTTTTGATACTCTCTGGGTTGAGAGGGTTGGGCGAAGAAGTTTCTAGGGAGGTGGCGAAAATGCCTGTAGTGTTCGATCCAATGAAAGATTCTTTCATGCGGGGTTTGTATGAAAAGGGCCTTCGTTTCGGCCTTTGTTAAGGCCCTCATCAAGGC
>JANXQZ010000639.1 GCA_025353235.1 Bryobacterales bacterium | reverse complement strand
CAAGGATGGGCGCCCTAATAAAGGGACGATTTACTCTCTGATGTTGATCAAGAGCGTTCTGTCCGAGCAGCCCGACAACGCAGCAGCAAATCATTACTTGATCCACGTTGTTGAGGCGGGCTCGCATGGCGGCGCGGCTTTGCATGCGGCTGACTTGCTTGGGAATCTGGCACCTGCCTCCGGACATATGGTCCACATGCCCGGCCACATCTATTACAAGGTGGGTGCTCAGGACCGGGCACGGCAGGCGTTCCTCGCGTCCATGAGGGTCGACGAGGCTTACATGAAGAGCGAGGGAGTGAGCACGGAGGACGACTGGAACTATGCTCATAACCTGAGCTATCTGGTCGCCAGCGATGCGGAGGCCGGTCGTTACCGGGAAGCTCTGGAGTTTGCAGTGAAGCTGGATAAGGTACCAGCGAATCGTTTTCTGGCGCTGGACCGGCCGATTCACGCGTTCACGATTGGTTCCACCGCGGCGCGGCTTCAATTGCGCTTTGGGAACTGGCAGGCAGTGATCGACCATCCAGTGGACATTGGCGACGAAAAAGTTAGCGGACTAGCGGCGATCGCATTTCGCGATGGCTTGGCTGCTTACGCGCGAGGCATGCAGGCTATTGAAGGAAAGCGTCTTGAGGAGGCATCGCGCCAACCTGACGCGCTGGACGCCCTTCAATGGAGGCTGAAATCCGAGACGGACGATGCTGACGACGAGGATCAGGGCAAGCCGGATCGCGTGTTTCTGCTGCTGGATACGGCGTCGCTGGATCTACGAGGCAATCTCCGTTGCGCGCAAGGAAACGTGGAGGAAGGGTACAAGCTGCTGAAGAAAGCTGTGGAGAAGGAGCGCGTGGTTGGGTATAGCGAGCCTCCGCAGCATAGCCGTCCTGAGTTGGAAAGTTTGGGGTACGCGTACTTGCGGGGAGCGGATTGGGACAAAGCGCGCGAGGCTTTTCAGAGCGAGCTGAATCTGCGTCCCAGGAGCGGGCATGCTCTCTATGGGATTGCTCAGGCTTGGGAGAAAGCGGGGAAGATGTCGGAAGCTCGAACGGCGTACTTGAAATTTCTGGAGGAGTGGAAGGAAGCGGATCCTGACTTGGCAATGATGAAACACGCGAATCAGGTGATCAGCGTGGCCTCCCACTGATGTGGTGAGCTGGGCAACCAAGCCGCCTGGAAAGGCGGCTGCAGCCAGGATTGACTGCCCCGCAAGGCGGCAAGCCGCAAGCAAATAGTCCAGTCAACGCTTGCCGAGTTCCAAGATTCCAAACGCCTCGGGAACGTGATAGTTGCGGGCGTGGGTCGGCTGCCAAGCGATCATTTTGCGGTCGGGCGGCGGACCCTGCATCCGATAGAAGTTGACTCTGAATTTTTGGCCTGCTTCCGGCGCGTGTTCTGATACGGACTTGAACGGGATGCGCATTTCGCCGTACCAGATCTTGCGGTCAGCGTCGATGCGCGTCTTGGATTGGAAGCCGGAATTCCACGGGACGCCCCCGCCTGGCAACGGGTGCTTTCGATCAATGTCGAGATCCACCCACTCACCCCGAGGCGAGATTTCAAACTCCTTGTAGCGGAAGATGTTTTGAAAATCCGATCCGATGAACACCTCGGCTACATCCCAGTTCCACAGCTTGTCCGTTTCCACGTCGATCACTGGATCGGGTTTCAAATAGAGTTCCTGATAAGGGCAGATGAACTGGAAGTAGAGGCTGTCTTTGGTCCAGCGCGAGCGAATCTCCGTGCGGTGTCCTGGCATGGCAACGCCGAGCGGATCGTTGGGAGCGAGCACGGTCGTCGCGTTCTTCCAATGCGGACTGGCGCTGCTGATGATCACCGCGGGTTGAGCGGCCAGAACTCCTTGGAACAGCAGGAAAGCGCCGCAAAGCTTCAAGCGCATAAACTATTTCACCGGTGCGTAGTCGGTGGCTTTCATAAATACGGAATCCACTTTCTCCAAGAGCTTGCCGTTGACCTCGGAAGCCTTCGAAACTTTCTGCCATTCCGGATCGCTGGCAAAGGCTTTCCAGGCTTGGGCGGCGGCTTCGCGGCTGGGGAACTCAAGCAGATAGATTAGCGTATTCTCCGACCCTTTAGCTTGATCCGTCGGTCCCCAGAAACCCACCACCTTCATGTCATGGCGCGCGAAAATCTCCAGCGTGTGTTCGCGGAAGCGCTTGTGAATGTCTTCGAGCTTGCCGGGAAAGGCGTGATAGGTGCGCAGTTCGTAAACCTTGGAAGTATTCACCAAGGAGGGGCTGGCCGCCTGCTGCGGCATAGTCTGGGCGGAAGCGGAAGTCATGGCCATCAGCGTAGCAAAGCAGGCGAAGGCGAGTGCTTGTTTCATTGGAGAATGTTTTGTCATAGAAGACACAAGTATAAGCGTTCGCGCTTCGGTTTGGTAGGTTGGGTGTTCCGGATGATTTCTTTTTCTAATATCAACAAGCAGTACGGCAAGCAA
>JANXQZ010000619.1 GCA_025353235.1 Bryobacterales bacterium | reverse complement strand
AACGCCGAACCCGATATTCTTGGTCAGCTTATAAGCCAGACTGCACGGAACGGTCATCGACCCAATCGGCATGCGCCCGCGACGTTCTAGGCCATCCGCGTGGCGCAACATCACAAAATCTTTTGCTACTTTAGGATCCTTCGTGGTTGATGTTGCAAATCGAGTGAACGGACGACAATCGAAAATACGTACATGGAACGGGTTCTTGTCTATTGGTATCCAGGCGGGTTCGATGTCGCTAGGCTCAGGCATGGAGCAAGGGTACTAATGTTTGATTTCGCAGTTGACTGCCCCGAATGGATAATGGTCCAGAACCGGGCTTCTGCGAGTTGACGATTCTCTTCTGCGCGTCGCGCGCGACAGGGCCAGGTAAGCCGTTCGTATCGTGATGTTTGCTCGCTCTCAAACTACGGTTTCTCGTTCAGGAGCAAGGACGATACCCAGCGTATCCGGGAAGCTCTCGAAGCGACTCTGGGCTGGATACCTCGAAGACGCCGAGCGAGCTTATGCAAGATCGCCCGGTCCCTCCTCGGATCGCCGTATACACTTTGGCGGGCGTGGGTTATTTATGCACTGATCAAATCCGCCACGAGTGCGGAAAAGAAAGCTGGCTACCTTGCTGCGTTTGCGGATCTCCTTTGGCGTACTAGCCAACCAGAGGAGGGATTCCGGGATTTCGACCCTGAAGAGAAAGACACTCGCACACATGCCGACGGAGAGATGATGAAACAGCTTTACGCGCGCGCTGCAGCCGGAGATTTCGCCGGCATCAAGCGGATCACGGAAAGTGCTGCTACTCCGTTTCAGAGAGCCCTTGCGATCGTCAGCCTGGAGCACGTTCTCATTCAGCACCATCAGCCGGAACTCGCCGGACAGTATGCCAAGAAGACTTGGGAGACGGATTCGACTTGCGTGCTAGCAAAGGCGGAGGGTCTTAGCGCGCTCGCGACTGAGTGGTTCCGAGCGTTGAATGACGAGCGAGCACGGGCTGATTTCGATCCCGGTCGCTGATGTCCTCGAACCGGACTTCTCTACAACCGCCGGAATTCCTTCCGCGTACCGCGCCACACGTCGCCGCGCGTGCCACTCCTACTCGTAGCCGACTATCAGCCAGTGAAACTTCCCCAAGCCGACATCACGGGAGTAATCTCCGTAAAGCCGTTTGCGGGCTACCTATCCGACATGCCTGCCATGCGTCTTAGCGACCTGCGGTAAATCGAGAGAGACAGATCAGTTTTCCAATACCGACCCCCGCCAAGGTTCTTACTCGCTCTTTCGGAATTACTTACAGTTTGCGTTAGAATCCTGATGTGCTCTCCGGCTCCGCTGCGATCTCGATTCGTGGATTGACCAAGTGCTACGGCAAGCTCATCGCTGTAGACCGTCTTGACTTGGAGGTTTCGCGTGGTGAGGTCTTTGGATTCCTCGGGTTGAACGGCGCTGGCAAGACTACCACCATCAGAATCTTACTCGACCTGCTGCGCCCCACCTCAGGCAGTGCGGCCGTCTTCGGGCATGATTGCCAGTCAGACAGCTTGAAAGCCCGCTCCGCCGTTGGATATTTGCCAGGCGAAATGGGAATCTATTCCGATTCGACAGGACATGAAATGCTGTCGTTCTGGGAGCGAGTCGGAGGCAGAATCGTTTCCAGTGAACATCGACGCAACCTGATCGAGCGCTTCGAGCTAAGCGATCGCGATCTTTCGAGAAAGCTGCGCGAGTACAGCACTGGCATGAAACGAAAGCTCGGCTTGATCCAGGCGTTTCAAGCCGACCCACTCCTGCTGATTTTGGACGAGCCCACGGAAAGTCTCGATCCTCTCATGCAGGAATCTTTCTATGAATTGCTGGCCGATGCGCGCAACCGCGGGCGCACCGTTTTCATGTCGTCGCACGTTCTGCCCGAGGTAGAGCGGGTCTGCGACCGCATCGCTGTGTTGGCGAAAGGCAAGGTCGTATTGCTCTCCTCGGTCGAAGGCGCACGGAAACTCGCATCCAGGCGTGTGCGCGTAACATTCCAGCAGGAGACTTCCGTTCCGGCTCACCTGCCGCAGGGTTACGAGATGATCGACGTGAAACCTCGCACTTGGATTCTTCGCGTGACGGGGCAGCTCGGCTCTCTTCCTTCGTTTCTCGCGGCGCTGCCCGTGGCGGACCTCGCGGTCGAAGAAGCAAGACTCGAAGACGTCCTGGTCAAGTACTACCGGGATGGCGCCGAATGACCGTGCTCTTCGCGCTGGTCGCTCAGTCACTTCGACGGGTCCGGAAGTTTCTCCTGGCGGCGGGCGTGTTGCTGGCGGGGTTCCAGGTTGTCCTCATTCTCCAGGCCAATTCAATTCAAGCTTCCAGTTCGTTCGCGCAAATGGGCAACTTGGTGCCTTCGTTCGCGCGCGAAGTATTGGGACCCTCATTTGTCGCGTTTCTCACATTCAAAGGGATTGTGTGCCTGGGATATTTTCATCCTGTCGTCATGGGAGCGCTGATTTCGGTTTCCCTGACACTAGCGACGATTCCGGTCATGGAGATTGAGACCGGATTCATCGATCTTGTGCTGGCGCGGCCCGTGGCGCGGCACTGGATCGTAACCCGGTCCATTTTGGTGGCGCTGATCTCCACTGTCTACTTGCTCGCCATGATGGCCATCGGCACGTGGATTGGCCTGAATTATTATGCCGCGAAGGACGCTGGCTGGCCATCGGCTGGCCTCATTGGATCGCTGGCAGTCAATCTGGGGCTTCTGATGCTCTGTTGGAGCGCGATTACGTTGGCGATCGGTTGCGCCTGCAGGCGGAGGGGCTCCGCTGGAGCCATTAGCGGGTTGCTGGCGCTGGCGGCGTACCTAACCGACTATATCGGCCGCGCGTGGAAGCCGGCGGAATCAGTCGCGTGGCTTTCGCCATTTCGGTATTACACGCCGTTTGAATTGGTGATGGGCTCGGCTCTGTCGGCAAAGAGCCTGTACGTGCTGGGTGGAATCGCAGTTGGGGCGTTCGCGCTGGCGTACTTACTCTATTCACGAAGAGACATCTCGCACTAATGCGGGCGTCGAGAGTCGTCCTGGCTAAGTCCCAAGCATTTTGGAAATGTGGTGACAGCACCGCTGAAAGCACCCTGGGGGTTTACTCCACTGATGTTCAGGTCGTAGTAAGTCTCCAGGTACAAACGCAACGTTTCTTCCGCCACGGCCAACGGCACGTGCTTTCAGCTCGCTTCCCTTTCCGTCGATCGGCCAGTCCCGAATAGCTGTGCTCTTCCAACTTTCCCGCCAGCGGCGCATAGTCCGATCGGTCACCCCGATAGTCTCGGCGGCCTCCCGCCAAGTGATCTTCTTTGCCAATGCTTTCAAAACTACGTGTTGTAATCTCATCATCTGTCCACCTCCCCAGCGTCCCCGCCGTTCTCTTCAAGCGGACAGATCACGTGCGATTTGCACCGGATAGATCACATCCTATCGACACACAAATGTCTTTACCTGATTGCGCGACACACAGTCCTAATGGTGCCGCCAGCGGTGTGGTCGCGGTACCATCTCTCTGCCACGCCTGCAAGTCGACGAGTAAATCACGAGCCGTTTGATACCTGTTTTCCGGTTTGCATTTATGACCTGCTCCTTGCTCTCTGGTCGAGCATCTTGCTGCGGTCGTGTAGCTACAATGCGCCTAACAACGTCCGCATAAGTATTATGAGAACTGCTGGTGCCCTTGTTGGCGGCCTGCAACACTTGTCCTCGGATCCACGACGATGCGAGTTGCATCGCCCGAGTCACAGAGCAAGTTTGCTCGTCCTGTTTGTTGAGCCTTTCATAAGAAGGAACGCGCATGCGAACGCGAGAGGCAGGGTCCGCAACCGTTCGCCAAAAAAACAGTGGTTCCGAATTTTCGGCTTCGTCGTCGATTTTAATTAGATCGCTCTGGATCCGGCGGTCAGCTGAAAGAAGATAGACGGTCAAATTGACGTTTTCAATGAAGGAGGAGAAAGCTTCTTCCTCCTCTGGCGTCGCGAAGCGATTTTCCCGGTCTGTAACGGCACCAAAGGAACAGTGACAGGTTTCATGCCCACTTGGCTGAAGGTGATAGCGTAGGCGCCCGCAATCGAATTCTTTCGCCAAAGTACTATCGACGTTTTGTCGACTAAGAGCACCTCAAAGCGCTCAAAGGGTATCTCTTGAATCGCGGTCCGGTGGCCAGCAGCTCTTGCCAACGACAAGATATAAAAGAGAAGTCTCAGAAGCGTAGTTTTTCCTGAGCCATTGTCTCCATATAAGATGAAAAGATCACTAAGATCGGTTGTTTCGCTCTTCAAGTCGTAATCAAATTGGCCAAAAAGACGTTGAACGGTGATCCGCTGAACGCCTACGGGCCTGTCGGCCTCGCTGTCAATACTGGTGAGGCGGCGGGAGGACAACTGCCTTGGCTTAGTGCTCGAGATTTCCACTGATAGCGCTAGTATAAATGAAGAACAACACTGGCCACTACTTGCGCGTCGCCATACCTGTCCCGAAAGGCGAGCCTTTGCCTGAGCCGCGACCAATACCGAAGCCGACGTGAAGCCGCAACCCGGAGGTGCCTCAGCCTTCCGCGATCATCTTGACAAACGCCGCGCGTACGGCGCATTTCAGAACGAAGGTGCCTTCCTGCAACGTTTCACGCTTGGCCAACAACAAACACAAGCAGCATTACTATTAACAAGCATTTGTGAATCCTTGACCGCCGGCGATTCTGCTCGCTGCTATTGCTAGTGGTCGGCGTACAATCAGTGCTGATCCATGCAAGCAACTCCGCAGAAACCATCGGCCCACATCGAACTTGTCCCCGCTGCACCAGAGCAAGAATCCATCATCGCTAATCTCCTCGAATTGTACGCACACGACTTCAGTGAGTTTCATCATCTCGAACTAGGCCCCGACGGCCGCTTCGGATACAAGCATCTTCCGCAGTATTGGAGCGAGCCTAATCGCCATCCCTTCCTCATCAAAGTGGACGGCAGCTTAGCGGGGTTGGCTCTAGTAAAGAAGGAGTCCGAAGCTGTCTGGGACATGGCAGAGTTCTTCATCATGCGCGCATACCGCAGGCGAGGAATTGGGATGAAGGCAGCCCACCAAGTATGGAGCAGGTTTCCGGGGCCGTGGCAAGTGCGCGTGATGGAATCGAATCGCAGCGCCTTGATTTTCTGGCAGCGTGCCATCACCGCCTTCACCGGTGAGGCGATCCCCCCAACTCGCATCGAAAAGGATGGCGAGCCCTGGCATGTATTCGCATTCGTCATAATGTGAACATGCGTCTCCTACCCTATCTACTGGCGTCGGCCACCCTGCTCGCCGCCGATCTCAATCTCGGCAAACCGCTCGCCATCAAAGCCCCTGTCCCGATTTCCACTCTGCTCGAAAATCCCGTCAATTACGTGGGCAAACCCGTGCAGGTGAAAGGCAAAATTACGGAAGTATGCCAGATGATGGGTTGCTGGATGCAAATCGCCAGCGATGACGGCAAGAGCATCCGCATCAAGGTAAACGATGGCGACATCGAGTTTCCCAAGGACTCGGCAGGGAAAACGGCCGTGGCCGAGGGCAAGTTCACCAAGACGGTGCTGACCCGCGAACAAGCCGTGGCGCAAGCCAAGCACGAGGCCGACGAAATGGGCCGGAAGTTCGACCCGGCTACCGTGAAAGCTCCCCTTACCCGCTACCAGATCGAAGGAACAGGCGCGGTAATTCTCTCCAATTAGAACGCAGTGGTGCGAAACATTCTGACCGTACCGATCCAGCGGGTGGAAGGCAGCGCTGCAACTCCATTCCAAGACTTGCTGGCGGTGGAGGAGCCGCTTGAAATACGGGTGAACGGGCGCAATGTGTCCATCACCATGCGTACGCCGGGGAACGATTTCGAGTTGGCGGCTGGCTTCTTATTTACGGAAGGAATCCTCGAGGGCCGCGATCAGATCGAGTCGATTTCGCACGCCGTAGTCGATTCCAAAACGCGCCAATTTGGGAATACAGTTGCCGTTGTGCTCAAGCGCGGTGCGGAGGTGGATTTCGAGCGCCTGGAACGGCATTTCTATATGACCTCAAGTTGCGGCGTTTGCGGCAAGACGTCGATTGAAGCGCTCCAGGCCGGTACTTGCCCCGCAATTCCACGGGATTCCCCAATTTTTAACGCCCCGCAAATCCATGAGTTCCCGAGTCGGCTCCGCGAGGCTCAGGCGGTCTTCGAGCGCACTGGCGGATTGCACGCTGCCGCCCTTTTTGACACACGCGGCAACCTGCTCATTTTGCGCGAAGACGTGGGTCGTCATAATGCAGTCGATAAACTGATCGGCACGGAGATGCTGGCCGGACGCACGCCCTGTTCGGACCGCCTGATTCTGGTCAGCGGACGCGCCAGTTTCGAG